>CAMJYF010000213.1 GCA_946409885.1 uncultured Clostridia bacterium
TACCGCCTGAAAAACCGGCGTTCCTCTTCCAGATCGGTATACCACGGCGTTTTGCCCTCCGCGGCCTGCCGGAACAGCGCCATCATTTTTTCGTAGGACAGCAAAAACGGTTTTCCGCTCCATTTGCGGATCGTTTCATCGCGCCAGCACTCTTTTTCTTTGGTGAAGTAGGTCAAGGTGCCGTCTCTGTCAAAGAAAATCGCCTTGTACATTGCGGTCGCTCCTTTGATTCGTATTCAGATCAGCTTCGGCATATCTCTGCGGCTGTAAACGATGCGCCGCACCTCCATCACGTTGCCGATCACAACGTAGAAAACAAGATAATTGCGCACCCGAATATAGTAATACGGGTAGGGATGTTGAATCGTACAACTGTAAGGAGCAAACGCTTCAGCCGCCGGGAGACGGTCCATGATTGCCTTTTCCACATCATCAATCAACCGTCCGGCAGCGTTCGGATTCTGAAGCTGACCGGTAATATAATCGACAATCGCGTTCAGATCCTCCTGAAACAACGGCAGAAATCGCAATTCATACTCACCCATGGATCCTCTTTCTGGCATTTTCAAACACTTCCTGTGCCGTATAACGCTCGTCTGTGTTTTCTGCCGCCCGGTCCGCCTGCAGCAATTTCATTTCAACGTCATCCGTCAGCGCGGCATATTGTTCAATACTCATCACGACCATGGAGCCATACCCGTTTTTTGTCAGAAAAACAGGACGGCCGCTCGTCTGGATCGTATTCTCGATCTCGGAATACTTATTTCTCAAATCTGAAACAGGTCTGATGTTGATCATAAAACACACCTCTGTTAATTAGGATTAACACTATTTTATCATTATATTATCAGAATTGCAATAAAAATATGCGTTATGGGAGTCAAACCCCGCTTCCGTCAAAATCCGGCGTGTATTCGCTCTGGGCGGAGGACAGCTCCTGCACGTAGCCGTTTTCCCAGCCGCACAGGTACAGGTAATCCACCGCCCGGTTGTATTCCTCTTTTGTCAGGCGGCGGTTCAGCTCCGGGTAGGGCAGCGGCTCTTCCGGCGGGGTGTACTGGCTCATCAGGCTGAACAGTACGTTGTCGTCGGTGTAGGCTCCCGTGATCCGGTCGATCACGTCCAGCGTGTTGTCGGTATGCCCGGGCAGGACCAGATGGCGGATCAGCACGCCGGAGAGCAGTAGGCCGTCCTCGTCCATTTGCCAGTCGCCCCGCTGGCGGACCATCTCTCCGATGGCCGCCCACGCTTTTTGGGGGTAATCCGGCGCGCGGGAGAACCGCGCCGCCAGCGCCGCGTCGGCGTATTTGTAGTCGGGCAGGTAGATATCCACCAGCCCCTCCAGTCGTTTCAGCGTCTCCGGCTCCTCGTAGGCGCTGGAGTTCCATACCACCGGCACGGGCAGCTTTTCGGCGGAAAGCGCCTCGGCGATTTTGTCCGTGAAATGGGTGGGGGTGACGAGATTGATGTTGTCCGCCCCCTGCCAGATCAGCTCGTCGAAGATCTCCCGCAGGCGGGCGACGGTGATCTCCTTGCCGCAGCCGCCCCGGCTGATGGCCCGGTTCTGGCAGAAGACGCAGCGCAGGCTGCACCCGCTGAAAAACACCGCGCCGGAACCGCCCGTGCCGGAAATACAGGGCTCCTCCCAAAAGTGGAGCCCCGCCCGGGCGGCGGTCATTTCCGCCCCCGCGCCGCAGAACCCTTGGCGCAGGGAACGGTTAATATGACAATGTCTTGGACAGAGATGACAGTTGTTCATTTGTTTTAGAGACAGGCAGGTTGGGGGTTGGCGAGATGAGGCGAATTTCGTAGCGCGGCTCAGTGGCCGCACCGCCGCAGGCGGTTCAAGGCCATAGTTACATCATAAAACGTAAAAAATGATATGAGGAGACGTTTTATATGATACAAATGTCAGGAACGCCTTCGGCGGGCGGATCATTGATCCGCGCTACAAGATCTCGACAAATCCCGATTTTCTGTAAAATTTCCTCATGTTTTTTTCGCAGTATAATATCGGCGTCAGGCCCTGCTCCATGGCACGGGCCACGCAGGCGGCCGTCAGGCGGGTGGCGTAACCCTGGTAGCGGTATGGGAAGACGGTGAACACGTCCCCGATGAGGGCATAACGGCGGTTTTTGGCGTTGATGCTTGCGGTGGCGGCGATTGCCCCGTCTTCAAAGATCCCAAAGGAATCCGCCAGCCCGGCGTTGACGGAACGGGCGCGGTGGACATAGCGCCGCTCCGCCCGTTCGGTCAGCTCCTTTGTGCCCCGGATCGCCTGATACAGGTGCAGCAGACCGGTTCCGCGCAGCTCCTCCACGCCGCCGGGGAAGGGGAACCGCCCGCCCCGGTAGACCATCACGCGCAGCCGCGCTTTGCGTGGGGGAAGGGCAAACAGCGGCAACCCGGCCTCGTCCTCCGGCGGCCGGGCCGCGCAGCCCCGGCGGCGGGTCAGAAAGGTGAGGTACGCGCCGTTGTCGTAAACGACCCGCTTCAATCGCCCTTTTTTGTCCCGGCCCGTCCACAGGCTGCCGATATCCGTATCCGCCCCGCACAGCTTGACGGAGGCGTATACCTCCGCGCCGAACAGGTTTTCCTGACAAAAGGCCAGTATCCCGGCCAGGTCCTCCTCCCGCGCCAGCGCAAAGGTCAGGTCACGCCGTCGCAAAGGCTTCACCGATCTTTTCCGCCAGCCTTCTTGCGGCCAGCAGGTCGTTTTTGTCGCACACGCAGGAGGCGGAATGGATGTACCGGCAGGGCACGTTGACGGTAATGGTCCTTACCCCCGCGCGGCTCTTGTGGATGCTGCCCGCGTCGTTGCCGCCCGCCACCATGGTCTTGGGCTGTATGGCAATGCCGTTTTCCGCCGCGACGGCAAAGGCCTGCCGGAACAGCGCGGGGTCGTACACCGTGGCGTTATCCATAAAGGAGACCGCCGCGCCTTTGCCCAGCACGCACACCTGCTTTTCCTCCGGCGCGCCGATCAGGTCCGCCGCGGTGGTGGCCTCCAGCACGATGGCATAGTCCGGGTCCACGGAAAACGCCGAAACGCCGGAGCCCCGCAGCCCCACCTCCTCCTGCGTGTTGAAACAGAAGACGGTGTCGTAGGCCACCCCCTGCCGGATCATATCCAGCATGATGGCGCAGCCCGCCCGGTCGTCGATGGCCTTGGAGAGGATCTTTTCGCCCATCAGGGTATATTCGCTGGTAAAAACGGCGGTGTCGCCCACGGCGATCAGCTTTTCCGCCGCCGCGCGGCTGTCCGCGCCCAGGTCGATATACATGTCGTTCACGTTCGGCAGGGTGTTTTTCTCCTCGTCGCCGCACAGGTGAACGGGCTTTACGCCGATCACGCCCACCGCGCCGCCTTCAAACCGCACCTGCCGCCCCAGCAGCGCCGCGGGGGTAATGCCGCCCACGGTGGTGAACTTCACCGTGCCGTCCGTTTTGATAAAAGTGGCGATCACGCCCACCTCGTCCATGTGGGCACAGATCATCACCTGGTTCTTCGCCGGTTGCTTTCCCTTTACTTCCACGATCAGGTTGCCCATGGCGTCCACCCGGTAAGGCGCGCCGTTCAGGCGGGAGACGATCCATTCCCGCACGGCCTTCTCCCGGCCGGAGGCGCCGTCAAGCGCGCATAATTCCTGTAACAGATCCAACATAAGGGTCCCTCTTTTCCATCCGGTTTGTCTTTGGGTATATTATAGAAAAAAACGCGCCGTATTGCAAGAGCGGCGCGGATATTTCCGCGTTGTTTTTCCGTGACCGGGGAAAATCAGGCGCTTTTCGCCGGGTTTATGGATTTGCTCTTGATTCCCCCCGGCGGTTTATGGTAAGATAGAAAAAGAAAAAAGGGGGAACGACGATGCATACCGAAAATCCGCGCGTACTGAAAAACCTGATCAAACAGCTGGCGCCCTATGTGGAAGAACAGGCGCTGGTCATTCCCGAATGGGTCAGCTATACCGGCGTACACACCGCGCCGAACCATATTGAACTGGACGGGAAGCCGAAGACCGTGATGCGCTTCGGCGACCGCTATGACGTGGGCTATGACGATACCCGCTATTTTGAGGCGGAGGTGACCGTGCCGGAGGCCTTCGCCGGGCGGCGGGTGTACCTTGTCATCGATTTCGGCGGCGAGGCCCTGGTGCGGATCAACGGGAAGATCGCGGGCGCGGTCAGCTCCCGGGAGGGCGGCGGCTGGGTCTGCCGGGACGCCATTCTCTTCCCGGAGGGCCTGAAGGCCGGGGAAAGGCTGTTTATCCAGTGCGAAAACGCGGTGGACTGCGGCAGCTTCTGCGACCACGCCATGGCGGGCGAGACCCACATGACCTACACGCTGAAAACCGCGAAGCTGTCCCTGGTCAACGAGGCGGCGGAGAGCTTCGATTTCGACATGCGCTGCGCCTGGGACGCCTATGAAACCACGGCGGACAAGGTGGTGGCCAAACGCCTTTACAACGCCATCGACAACGCCATGCACCTGATCGACTACGAC
>CAMJYF010000214.1 GCA_946409885.1 uncultured Clostridia bacterium
AAGGGCTTTTCGTGCAGCAGGCAGACAAGGCCGTGGCGCAGGGCCACCTTCTGCATGACCTCCATGGTCAGCTGGTTCTGGTCCGCCGCCAGGTTGGTGGTGGTGAAGATGGGGGCCAGCTCGTGCTGGGAGGGGGCCACCTCGTTGTGCTCGGTTTTGGCGAGGATGCCAAGCCGCCACAGCTCGTCGTTCAGCTCCTCCATAAAGGCCGCTACCCTTGGCTTGATGACGCCGAAATAATGGTCGTCCATCTCCTGTCCCTTGGGGGCGGGCGCGCCGAAGAGGGTACGCCCGGTCAGGCGCAGGTCCAGCCGACGGTCATACAGCGCCTTGTCCACCAGGAAGTATTCCTGTTCCGGCCCCACGTTGGTGCGGACCGCCTTTGTCCGGGTGTTGCCGAACAGCCGCAAAATCCGCAGGGCCTGCTTGTTCAGCGCCTCCATGGAGCGCAGCAGCGGCGTTTTTTTGTCCAGCGCCTGCCCGCCGTAGGCGCAGAAGGCCGTGGGGACGCACAGGGTCTTGCCTTTGATAAAGGCGTAGCTGGTGGGGTCCCACGCGGTATAGCCCCGGGCCTCAAAGGTGGCCCGCAGGCCGCCGCTGGGGAAGGAGGAGGCGTCCGGCTCGCCCTTGATAAGCTCCTTGCCGGAAAACTCCATGATAACGCCGCCATCCGGGGCGGGGGTGATAAAGCTGTCGTGCTTTTCCGCCGTAATGCCGGTAAGGGGCTGGAACCAGTGGGTGAAATGGGTGGCGCCCTTTTCCACCGCCCAGTCCTTCATGGCGGCGGCCACGGCGTTGGCCACGCCGATATCCAGCTCCGTGCCCTCGTCGATGGTCTTTTTCAGAGACGCGTACACCTTCGCCGGAAGCGTCGCCTTCATGACCCTGTCGTCAAACACAAGACTGCCGAAGTAATCCTTTACAGTTGCCATTGTTGATTCACACCTTTCTGCTGCTTTACGGTTGTAGGGGGCGGGCCATTGGCACGACACCCAGTCGTAAGTCGTGAGTCGTAAGAAAAGTTGTTTTTGTACAAAAGAGATTCCTTATGATATAACGGAATACAGGAACGCCCGAAGGGCTACTCACGACTTACGACTTACGACTTGAGCCAACGGCTCGTCTAATCCACATTTTTCAATTACACGATCCCCTGGCTGATCATGGCGTCCACCACTTTTTCAAATCCGGCGATGTTCGCGCCGTCCACGTAGTTGCCGTCCTTGCCGTAGCGTTTGGCCGCGTCATCGATATGGTGGTACAGGTCGATCATGATGTCCTTCAGCTGGGCGTCCACCTGTTCAAAGCTCCAGTGGAGCCGCTCGCTGTTCTGGCTCATTTCCAGCGCGCTGGTGGCCACGCCGCCGGCGTTGCTGGCCTTGCCCGGCAAAAACAGGATCCCCTGCGCCTGCAAATACGCGGTGGCCTCCGCCGTGGTGGGCATGTTCGCGCCTTCCGCCACGGCGATCACGCCGTTTGCCGCCAGCGTTTTCGCGTCCTCCAGCGTCAGTTCGTTCTGGGTGGCGCAGGGCAGGGCGATCTCGCAGGGCACCGTCCACACGCCCCGGCCCTCGTGATACTCGGATTGGGGACGGTACTTTTTGTACTCCGTCAGCCGCTGGCGGTTCTTTTCCTTGATCTCCTTCAGCGCCGCCACGTCGATGCCGTCGGGGTCGTACACCCAGCCGGTGGAATCGGAGCAGGTGACCACCTTCGCGCCCAGCTGCCGCGCCTTTTCAATGGCGTAGATGGCCACGTTCCCGGAGCCGGAGACCGTGACGGTCTTGCCCGCGATATCCTGCCCGTGGTCCTTCAGCATTTCTTCCGTGATATACAGCAGCCCGTAGCCGGTGGCTTCCGTCCGGGCCAGCGACCCGCCGAAGGAGAGTCCCTTGCCGGTCAGCACGCCGGTGAACAGGCCCCGCAGCTTTTTGTACTCGCCGAACAGGTAGCCGATCTCCCGCGCGCCGGTGCCGATATCCCCCGCCGGGATATCCGTATCCGAACCGATGTATTTGCACAGCTCGCTCATAAAACTCTGGCAGAAGGACATCACCTCCCGGTCGGACTTGCCCTTGGGATCGAAATCGGAGCCGCCCTTGCCGCCGCCGATGGGCAGGCCCGTCAGGCTGTTTTTGAAGATCTGCTCAAAGCCCAGGAATTTGATGATACCGAGATTGACGGAGGGGTGCAGCCGCAAACCGCCCTTGTAGGGGCCGATGGCGCTGGAAAACTGCACCCGGTAGCCGGTGTTGACGTGTACCTGCCCCTTGTCGTCGATCCACGGCACCCGGAACTTGATCTGGCGCTCGGGGTTGACCAGCCGCTCCAGCAGCGCGTCCCGCCGGTAAGACTCCTCGTTGGCGTCCACCACGGGGCGCAGGGAGTTCAGCACTTCCCGCACGGCCTGATGGAACTCCGGCTCGCTGGGGTTTTCCCTTTCGATTCTTTCAATGACTTCATCCACGTACGACATACAGACGTCCTCCTTCAATTTTGTCAAAAGAAAAAAGGCGTCCTTCCCCGCCGCGCGAAGCCCGCGCGGTGAAAAAGACGCCTTTGCCTTTGCAATATACGGTTTTTTATGGAAAAAGAGAAAACGTCCCTGAACCAAACGGTTCAAAGACGCCATTGCCTTTTCCGTCTCCCATTATACGCCGGACGGGAAAAATGTCAACGGTTTTTTCGGAGATTGTCAAATGTTTGACGAAAATTCACAAAAAACCGGGATTCCGGAAATCGATTTTTGGAAACGTACCGTTTCCGTTTGCCTGATTTCACTCTTGACGGCGCAAAAAAACGGGCGTATAATGCAGTTGATGAGCAAAGGCGTTCATTTTCGTACGGAAACCGTGCGGAAGTGAGCGCTTTTTCTTTTTATCGGAATATGGGAAAGAAGGAACAGCCATGAGACCGACAGAAGGACAGGTCCGCATCCCCTCCGGCTGCGCCATCGCGGCGGTGATTTCAAGAGACGGAAAGCGGATGTCCGGCGAAGGCATGATCCGCGCCATGGAGCCGATGCACGACCGCTCCAACGGCCTGGGCGGCGGCTTCGCCGGATACGGCATCTACCCGGAATACAAGGATTTTTACGCGCTGCATCTATTCTTTGACTGCCGCGACACCCGCAAGGCCTGCGAGGCCTTTCTGAAAACCGGGTTCGAGCTCTGCCATGCCGAGCGGATCCCCACCCGCAAGCTCCCGGCCATTACGGACGAGCCGATGATATGGCGGTATTTTGTCACGCCGTTGCCGTCGGTCCTGCGGGATCTGCAGCTGGACGAAAAGGAATTCGTCGTGCGCGCGGTGATGAAGATCAACACGGAGATGAAGGGCGCCTACGTCTTTTCCAGCGGCAAAAATATGGGGACCTTCAAGGCCGTCGGCTTTCCGGAGGACGTGGGCGTCTATTACAAATTGGACGAATACGCCGGGTATTCCTGGACGGCCCACGGCCGGTACCCCACCAACACGCCCGGCTGGTGGGGCGGGGCGCATCCCTTCGCCCTGCTGGATTATTCCGTGGTGCACAACGGCGAGATCTCCTCCTACGACGCCAACCGCCGTTATATCGAAATGTTCGGCTATCATTGTACTTTGCAGACCGATACCGAGGTCATCACCTATATCATGGATTATCTGCTGCGGCGGCAGGAGCTGACGCTGCACGAGGCTGCCGGGGTGATCGCCGCCCCCTTCTGGGAGACCATCGACCGCAAAACGGACATGGTCGATAAAGAAAAGCACATCTATCTGCGCACCCTCTTCCCCAGCCTGTTGATCACGGGGCCCTTTTCCATCGTGCTGGGCTTTGAGGGGGGCCTGATGGCGCTGAACGACCGGCTGAAGCTGCGCAGCATGGTGGTGGGGGAAAAGGACGACAGGGTCTATATCGCCAGCGAAGAGGCGGCCATCCGCCGGATCGAACCGGACGTAGAAAATGTCTGGTCGCCCGCCGGGGGCGAGCCCGTCGTCATCCGCGTAAAAGAGGGGGTACAGCTATGAACGGGATCTATATTGCGCCGGAATTCGACGTGCTCCGCAGCGACGCGCGCTGTATCGCCTGCCGCGTGTGCGAGCGGCAGTGCGCCAACGGGGTCCATTCCTTTCTGCCGGAAAAGGGTGTGATGGTCAGCGACGAGGCAAAGTGCGTCAACTGCCAGCGCTGCGTTTCCCTCTGCCCCACCCACGCGCTGAAGATCGTCAAAAACAACAACCGCTTGCGTGAAAACGCCAACTGGGACCAGGATACGATTCAGGAGATCTACAAACAGTCCAATTCCGGCGGAGTGCTGCTCTCCTCCATGGGCAACCCCAAGCCGCTGCCGGTGTACTGGGATAAAATTCTCATCAACGCCTCGCAGGTGACCAATCCCCCCATCGACCCCCTGCGGGAGCCCATGGAGACCCGGGTCTTTCTGGGGAAAAAGCCGGAAAAGATCACCCGCGGCGCGGACGGGAACCTGATCAC
>CAMJYF010000215.1 GCA_946409885.1 uncultured Clostridia bacterium
CGACGGTATCAAGCATGATCGGTCAGCCCCCTGAAATACAGCAGTTTGCCCTTTGCCGCCTCAAACCGGTTGCGGAAGCGGATGTGGTCCGCGATCAGCAGCTCCCTGGTGGCGCAGTACTTGTCGCACAGCGAAACGACCCAGCCCTCCGGATAGCGGGGCGGGATCACCGTCAGGGGGAACATGTGCCGCAGGATGATGTTCTCTTCCTTTTTGGTGATGGCGGGGTTCAGCGCCCGGGCGTTTTTCAGGGCAAAGCCCGGGTGACGGTAGCCGTGGGGCCGGTGGCTCCAGTCGCCGTCGTGCCAGTCGTAATAAAACAGGTCGTGCAGCATGGCGCCGCGCGTGGCCGCTTTGTAATCCAGCGACAGCTTTTTGCAGCACACGTAGCTCATGTACGTGACGCTGCGGATGTGGTCCAGCCGGTTGATGGTGCTGTGCTGCGGATAGACCTCCAGCCCCTGCACCTCGTCCGCGTAGTAAAGATCCCCCACGATATCAAAAAACTCCCCGCTGTCGATCCTGTCCAGACAGTAGGAGGCCACATAAGTGTCAAACAGCTTTCCCATGCCAAACTCCTTTAAAACGATTCTTTGCTATCATACCACACAACAGCGGTGATTGCAACTGTTTTGGGGATTTTCTTTTTTTGCGGCGCGTGTGAAAACGGACTTTTCCGCTGCGGCGGAGAGCATTCTTTTCTTGCGGCGGGCAGAAAAGCGGCCGGACGCGCGGCCGTTCCAATTCCCCGTTGACAACCTCCCTTTCCGGTGCTATACTCAAGAAAAAAGGAAAAGAGAGGAAGACTTATGCTATCAAAAACGCCGCCCATGGGCTTTAACACATGGAACACCTTCGGTGAAAACATCAACGACGAGATGATCCGCCAGACCGCCGACAAAATGGTGGAACTGGGCTTAAAGGACGCGGGCTATGAGTATCTTGTCATCGACGACTGCTGGAGCAAAAAGGAGCGCGATCCCGAAACGGACAAGATCGTTCCGGATCCCGTCAAATTCCCCCACGGCATGAAGGCCGTCAGCGATTACGTCCACTCCAAGGGGCTGAAATTCGGCATGTACTCCTGCGCCGGCGTGCGCACCTGCGCGGATTACCCCGGCAGCTTTGACCATGAGTTCCTGGACGCGAAGACCTTTGCCGAGTACGGCGCGGATTTTCTGAAATACGACAACTGCAACAAGCCGGAAAACTGCAACGGCCCGCTGCTGTATAAAAAAATGAGCATGGCGCTGAAGGCCTGCGGCCGGGAGATCCTCTTCTCCGCCTGCAACTGGGGCTGCGACGAGGTGAACACCTGGATCCGCTCCATCGGCGCCCATATGTACCGCTCCACCGGGGATATCAACGACAGCTTCCCCTCCGTGCGGAATCTGTTCATCAGCCAGCTGGACAACTACGCCTATTCGGCCCCCGGCTGCTTCAACGATATCGATATGCTCATCGCCGGTATGTACGCCGAGGGCAACGTGGGCGCGGGCGGCTGCACCGATACCGAGTACAAGACCCACTTCGCCCTGTGGTGCATGGCCTCCTCCCCCCTGATGATCGGCTGCGACATCCGCAAGATCAACGATACCACTCTGGCGCTGCTGAAAAACAAGAACCTCATCCGCATCAATCAGGATGAGGAGGGGAGACCGCCCTTTGTGGTGTTCCGTCATCATGACGGGCAGCGCATCGGTCTGGTGAAGGTGCTTTCCGGCAACGAGTTTGCCGTGATGCTGGCCAACCTCAGCGACGACGCTTCCCGCATGACCCTGTACCTGGAGGATATCGGCCTGCCTGTCGCCGCCGGCAAGGGACTGGCGCTGACGGACGCCTTCACGGGCGAGGACAGAGGCGTGGCCAAAGAGCGGATCAGCCTGCAGGTGGAAGCCCATGACTGCGAGCTGTTTTTGGCGAAGCTGGCGGACGTCTGATGCGCTGTACCGCCTGCGGCAAAGAACTGACCGTGTGGGACGAGGGCTTCTTTCGCAAGCTGGTCAACCGGGGCGCGGAGGAGTGCTGCTGTATCCCCTGCACGGCGGCGCACTTCGGTCTGACGGAGGAAAAGGCCCGGGAGATGATCCGGCGGTTTCAAAAGACCGGCTGCACCCTGTTCCCGTCTCCTCCGGCGGACCCGGAGAACGGCAGCGAACGCCTTTGAGAGAGTTTTTTTTGATTTGGTTATTATTTTAACAAATTTAAGGCTGATTTAAGAAAGCGCGGTTATACTGAAGCCACAGCAACGGAAAAGGTTGCAAAAAAAACTGACAGCTACCTCGTTTCTTCATAAATATCTCCTCAAAACGCTGAACCCCCGGGATCCCCCCGGGGGTTCGGTGTTTGATGCGCCCTTTGTTAAAATGTCGGTGTTATGCTACATTTGGGCAACATATCGGAACTGCGTTGCAAACGGCGCAGGGCGTCGTGCTACATTATACACCTGCGGCGCGCATTCAAAAAACCTCGACGAAATCCTCTTCAGATGAGAGCCGCAACCCTCATCCCTTCTTCTCCGCGCTCTGCTGGGTGGGGCCGTAATTGGCCGCACCGGTGTAGACCACGTCCTCCGGACGGGGGTAATATTTCGGTTTGGAAAGATCCCGCTGGAACAGCCTGACGTGCTCGCCCCGGGGCAGCAGATCCACCACGTCGCAGCCGCGCCAGGCCACCCGGAAGGCGGTGCCCCGCACGGTCTCTTTGACCCATTTCGTGCGCAGCGGGAAGGAAAGCTCGAACACGTCCCCGGCCTTCAGCGCCGCTTTGGCAAAGCCGTCGGAGAAATCCACCTCCGCCGCGTCGCCGTCCGGCTCCGTTTCGTCCGCGCCGCCCCTGATCGTCGCCAGATGCGCCTTGCCCATCCAGCCGTACAGGCGGAAGGCGACGGTGCAGTCCTTCTTTGCGGTGATCCGCAGCTTGCCGTGGTTGGGCAGCTCGGATGCCAGCATGATTTCATCCGTCTCTTTGTCGCAGGGGATATTGACCACCAGCACGCCGTCCTCCTCCGTGATCACGCTGTCCCAGGCGGTTTTCAGCGCCGTGGGGGCGGTGCCCACGCAGCAGCCCGCGATGGAGCGGAACCGCTGCAAGGAGATGGAATTGGGCTCGCTGCCGCCGGTAAAGCCTCCGATCATCCGCTTGTCGATGTCCCGGTAGGTGATGCCGTCGCCGTCCGGCAGGCTGTTGTCCACGGTCACGTAACCCGTGTAGCGCACCTGATTTTCCATCAGCATATTGCGGGCAAAGCGGTTCAGGTCGTCCCAGTAGGCCGGGTAACCGCACCGGACCAGCTCCCTGGCGCAGATGATCATGTCCCGCACGCAGCAGGTCTCGCAGTGCTCTTCCTCCATGGGGTGCCACTGGGCGTACTCCGGCACCCAGCCGAAGGAGGAGGAAAGGGAGCGGATATAGTCGTAAATGGCCTTGCCCTTTTCAATATAGGTTTTGTTGTCCGTCAGGAGGCCCAGGTACACCAGGCCGTAGGCGAACCACGCGGCGGAATGTACGTGGCCGAAGAACTCCATTTTATAGTTGAAATAACGGGAGGGGCCCAGCACGTAGTTGGCCAATCCTACGGCGAGATCCAGAGCGACCTCGTCCTTTTTTAATTCCCACCGTCTGACAAGCGCGGGCAGCATCAGCGCGTTGCGGATGGCCTGTTCGCCCCGGCCGGTGTGGCGGGTCAGGTCGAAGCCGCCCTCCTTCAGGTACACGTCGTTGGGGAATTCGTAGATGGGCTCGGTCTCCTGATAATCCCCGGACCAGAAGGTGCGTACCTTGCGCTCGATGACAAGGGACCGCATGCCCCGGATCAGCTCCGCCGTGCGGCGCTCCGCCTCCGCGTCCTCCGGGTATTCCTCGGTGATCAGGTTCAGGGCGGGCAGAATGTAGCCCATCTCGTGGAAGGAGGCGTGCACCGTGTGGGTCCAGGGGTAGGGCTCGCAGAACCGCAGGCCGTGCTCGCCCCAGCTTTTCATCAGGTGGCGGCGAAGGGACTGTTTCACCTCGTCCCCCTCGTCTCCGCCCAGCATCCGCATGGCGCACACCAGCCCCTCGTACCAGGAGCCGACCAGCTCCGCGTCGTCCACCCGGCAGTGGGCTGCTTCGGCGGGCTTTTTGTTGGGCAGCAGCAGCCAGTAGGGGAGGTTGTCGTGGGCCTTGTCCACCATGCTGGTGATATAGTGCCGCACCAGCTCGGCGCTTTTCAGCAGATCAAAGGATTCGTACATAATAACAGCCCCTTATTCAAGATATTCCTATCATATCATAATCCGGCAAAAAAGCAATTGTTTTTCCGATTTTATTGACAATGATCGGCAGATTCTTTATAATAATGATATCTGCAATATCGATCAGGGTTCGCCAGAAGGCGGTTGGCGTATTTCCTCCGGAAGGAGGTGATACATAATGCAGATCACGTTTACGTTCCATGTGGGCCGCAAAACGATTTCGATTATTTTGC
>CAMJYF010000216.1 GCA_946409885.1 uncultured Clostridia bacterium
TATGGATCGTCACCGGGGAAAAGATGGGCCCCAGGGCGCTGGCCGGATTTTTTATCGTCATTATCGCGGTAACGGCATACGGGCTACTGCCAGTGATTGAAAAACATCGCGCCGAGGCGGCGCGGCGGAAGGAGGCGGCGCCGTGAAACGGGCGGTGATCGGCATTCTGGCCCATGTGGACGCGGGAAAAACCACTTTCGCGGAGGCGCTGCTCTACCGGACGGGCGCCATCCGCAAGGCGGGCCGCGTGGACGACAAAAACACGCTGCTGGACAGCCACATACTGGAAAAGGAGCGCGGCATTACGATTTTCGCCAGCCAGGCCGAAATCGAATACCGCGATTTGCGAGCGACGCTGCTGGATACGCCCGGCCACGTGGATTTTTCCGCGGAGACCGAGCGTATTTTACAGGTGCTGGATTACGCCGTGCTGGTGATCAGCGGGCTGGACGGGGTGCAGTCCCACACCAGAACCCTTTGGAACCTGCTGCGTCTGTACCGGATACCGGTTTTTATTTTTGTCACCAAAATGGACTTCGCCCGAAAGACAAGGGAGGAGCTGATGGCGGACCTGCGCGCGCAGCTGGGCGACGCTTGCGTGGACTTTACGGAAGAAGACGACACATTACAGGAAACGCTGGCCCAATGCAGCGAGAAAGCGCTGGACCGCTATCTGGAGACGGGGACCGTGGACGACGGCGCCGTGGCGGAGCTGATCCGGGAACGGCTGGTATTTCCCTGTCGGTTCGGCTCCGGCCTGAAGATGGAGGGAATCACGGAGTTTCTGGACCTGCTGGACAGGTTCCTGCTCCCCTGCCCCCCTTCTGACGTGTTCGGCGCCAGGATCTTTAAGATCACCCACGACGAGAGCGGCGCGAAGGTGGCCCACCTGAAGGTGACCGGGGGGACGATTTCCGTCAGGGACGCGGTGAACGTCGGCGGAAAAGAGGAAAAGGTCTCGCAGATCAGGCGCTATAACGGCGCGAAATACACCACATTGGAAAGCGCGGGTGCGGGAGAGATCTGCGCCGTGACCGGACTGGAAAGCGCCGTGGGCGGCATGGGTCTGGGCGCGCAGGCGCAGGCGCTGGCCCCGGTGCTGGAACCGGTGATGCACTACCGGGTGACCTTATCCCCCGACGCGGACGCGAAAGCGGCCTTTGCGAAGCTGAAGACGCTGGAAGAAGAGGACCCCATGCTGCGCGTCACGTGGAATTCCTTTTTGCAGGAGATTCACGTGGGACTGATGGGAGAAGTACAGGCGGAGATTCTGAAAAGCCTGGCCGCGGACCGCTTCGGGCTGGAGATCGGCGTGGATTCCGGCCGGGTGGCCTATAAAGAGACCATCGACGACACGGTGGAGGGCGTGGGCCATTACGAACCGCTGCGCCACTACGCGGAGGTACATCTGCTGCTGGAACCGCTGCCCCGGGGCGCGGGACTGGTGTTTGACTCCGCCGTGAAGGAGGACCTGCTGGACCGGAACTGGCAGCGGCTGATTTTGCTGCACCTGACGGAAAAGGAGCACCTTGGCGTGCTAACCGGCTCCCCTATCACCGATATGAAGATCACGCTGGCCGCCGGGCGGGCCCACCTGAAACACACGGAGGGCGGCGATTTCCGGCAGGCCACCTACCGCGCCGTGCGGCAGGGGCTGATGCAGGCCAAAAGCCGTCTGCTGGAGCCATGGTACGCCTTTACGCTGGAGATCCCTTCGGACCAGATCGGGCGGGCGGTCAGCGATATCCGCCAGATGCACGGGGAATTCACCCTGCCGGACAGCTACGGCGAAACAGCGGTGATCACCGGCAAGGCCCCGGTGACGGAGATCAACGGCTATGCCGCCGTGGTGGCCTCCTACACCTCCGGGCGAGGCAGGCTCTCCTGCTCTCTGGCGGGGTATTTTGACTGCCACAACAGCGAGGCGGTGATCGCCGAAGCCAACTATCAGCCGGAAGCGGATCTGGACAACACGCCGGATTCCGTCTTCTGCGCCCATGGCGGCGGCTTCACGGTCAAATGGAACGACGTGCCCGGGTATATGCATCTGGAAAGCTGCCTGAAGAAAGAGCGCCCCTACTCCCCCGCCGTCAACAGGCGGAACCTGCACATTGACGACAAGGAGCTGGAGGCGATCATGGAGCGGGAATTCGGCAAACCCAGCTACGAGCTGCGCAGGCCGAAGAACAACCGTGAAAACGAAGCGGACGACGGACCGGTGGAAACCGCGCCGCGTCCGGAGACCGTGATCGTGGACGGCTACAACGTGATCTTTGCCTGGGAAGAGCTGAAAAAGCTGGCCATGGAGGATTTTGAGGCCGCCCGCGAGGCGCTGATGAACCTGCTGAGCAATTACGCAGCCTTTACCAGAAACAGTGTGGTGCTGGTGTTCGACGCCTACCGGGTGGCGGGCAACCCCGGCAAAAAATTCGACTTCCACAACATCCATGTGGTGTATACCCAGGAACGGGAGCTGGCGGACGTCTATATTGAAAAGCTGATCGCGGAGATCGGCAAAAACGAGAAGGTGCGCGTCGTCACCTCCGACAACCTGATCCGGCTGTCCGCCGCCCGGGTGGGCGTGCTGCGGGTGAGCGCCGCGGATTTCGCCCTGGAGATCAACGAGGTGGGCAAGCGCATTGAGGATTTTATTGAGGCATTAAGAAACGCCGACCCGAAGACCCGGATCGGCGACGTCAATACAGAAATACGGTAGCACGGAGCCTCAGCTCCGTCGTTACGTCCGCTTTTGACGCTGCTGAGGCAGCGTGCTGCGGTGATTTGACGCTGCTGAGGCAGCGTGCTACGATGTAAGGAAATCCACGATCCCCTGGGTGATGGCGTCCGCGATCCAGTTGCGGCAGTTGTCGTCCGCCAGGATGCGTCCCTCAAAATCGTTGGACATAAACCCGGATTCCACCAATATGGAGGGGCACTGATCCACCCGCGTGACATAGAACGGATAATACTTGATGCGCTTGTCGATCTGATCGTAATTCTTGTCCATGGAGGTGTAGATCACATTGGCGTAGACATCCACCAGTCTGCGGTGAACGCTGGCGGCCAGCGGCTGGGAATAGGGCTTATAGTAAAAGCTGTGGGTGCCGGATTGCCCCATATCGTCCACGCCGTCGCAGTGGATGCTGACGAAGACGTCCGGATCGTAATCCCGGCACATGTCGCGGCGCTCCTCCAGCGTAAGAGAATAATCCGATTCCCGGGTCAGCGCCACTTCCACGCCCTGCGCCCGCAGCATGGCGGCCACCTTCTGCGCCAGCACCAGCGTGACCTCCTTTTCCGAAAGGCTGCCGTCGTTCAGCGCCGTGCCCGTCATATAAAGTCCCCCGTGCCCCGGGTCCAGCATCACTTTTGCCCCGGTCAGCGACGGGGCCTTTTTTTTGACGGTGACGACCACGTTTCCGTTGACGTCGCGGGATACGCGTGCCCCGTAAAAGCGAGAGGCATCCTTCAGCGTCAGCCGCAGGACGGCGTTCCCCGCCGTGCCCGCCGTCACCTGAGCGGAGGCAACCGCGGAGGCGTCGCCGAAGGAAAGCGCTTCGGCCCCATCGACGCTTTTGGTGTAATGAAAGACCAGGTCAAGGTACTGCGAGGAAAAGGAATCGATATTATAGGAAAAATCCCGGTACCCTTTCCGGTACGGCTGGGCGGCCAGCGAAAGGGAAACGGGGGCGGCCCAGTCCGTACGGAAGGTAAGCACCGTGGCGCGTTCCTCGTCCCGCGCGGACAGGCAGGATACCGTATTATCCGGCAGGGCGAAGGCGTTGACCAGCAGCGCGGCGGAACCGGCGAACACGGATACGCCGCTTTGCAGCTCATAGCGCAGGCCCTCGCCGTCGCCGGTGATCGCCTTCACGTAGTCCAGCGTTCCGGCGGGCAGATCCGCGTCGTCGGGATGATAGGTATCGTAGTCGCCGGAGGAAGCCACGGCGGGCGCGGCGTCCTCCTCCACCCGACACATCAGCGCGCGCCCCTTGCCGTTATCCCGGTAGGGCGAGGGGTCGCCCCCCGCCTGGGAATCGCCGATCTTTTCCACCGCCAAAGAAACACTGTGCTCCCCGCTGCGCAGAGGCAGGACGTTGCGCCCCTCCGACAGCAGAAAGGAGACGGCAAAAGGACCGCCGTCGGGGTCCACCACCGTGCGGCCGCTGATCAGCCCGGCGCCTGTCCCGGCGGTACCGCCCAGCGTCACGGCGCTGTTATCCGCGGCCACCGCGCAGGTGGTAACGGCAAAGCCCTCATTGTCCTCATTATAGCAGATTTTGGAGACCCGGTGCGCGGCGGAGGAGCTGTTCCGCAGCAGAGAGGCGTTCCAATAGACCCTGCCGCTGAAATTCTCCTGCCGGTTCACAAGGGCGACCTGCGCGGCGATCTCATCGGAGGGGTTGGCGCAGCGCGTGATCCGATCCACGGGCAACAGGCAGTAAAAGGAAACGGCGGGACA
>CAMJYF010000217.1 GCA_946409885.1 uncultured Clostridia bacterium
ACGTCGGTTGTCAGAAAACGTTTATTTAACAAGTTGTTTGTGCCACGAACCGCCTAACGGCGGGGCGGCTGTGGGCAGCCGCGCTACCACCTTGGGTAAGATTCGTGCGGAAAACCGAACATCTCGCTAAACCACAATTTGTCGATTTGATTGAAATCCCACAAAAATCCGTGAAGAGTCGTTTTTTTTCGATTCTCTGATGGGATGCCGGTCAAAAGCAAGCCACGTTGTCGCCGCGGCGGAGCGGCTCTGCTCGGCAAACAAACGCCTTCCGTCAGACGGAGAGCAATCCCGCGTCCAGCACGAACTGGCCGCCGGTGGCATAGCGGGCGCGGTCGCTGGCCAGGTAGAGCACCAGCTCGGCGGTGTCCTCCGGCTCGATCCACGGCACGGGCAGCAGGTTGCCCGCGCTGGCCTCGGCGATCTCCTCGGGGGTTTTGCCCTCCATGGCGGCCAGTCCGTCGTTCATGGGGGTGTTCACGCCGGTGGGATGGATGCTGACCACGCGGATGTTGTAGGGCGCCAGCTCGATGGCCCATGCCTTGGTAAGGCCCGTCAGGCCCCATTTGCTGGCGGTGTAGTGGCTCAGGCGGTTGCCGCCCCGCAGGCCCATCACCGAGGAATTGTTGATGATGACGCCGCTTTTCCTTTCCATCATATAGGGGGCTACGCGGCGGGTGACGATGAAGGGGCCCTTTAAGTTGATGTCGATCATGGCGTCCCATTCCTCGTCGGTCATCTCGTGCAGCCTGGCGTAGGCGCAGATGCCCGCGTTGTTGAACAAAATATCGATTTTCCCGAAGGCGGCGATGGTCCCCTCCACGGCGGCGGTGACGGCCTTGTCGTCCCGCACGTCCCCGGCGAAGATCTCACAGCGCCGTCCCAGCGCCTCGATCTCTGCCTTCAGGCTTTTCAGCTCCTCGCCCGTGCCGTAGGCGTAGGCGGGGTATTCGATCTTCACGCCCACGTCGAAGGCGGCGATATCCGCGCCGTTTTTCGCCAGCGCCAGGGCGGTGGCCCGGCCCTGCCCGTGGGCCGCGCCGGTGATAAACGCTGTTCTGTTGTCAAAATCAGCCATTGGTTTTCTCCTCCTTTTTATCCAGCCGGAAGTCATACAGCACCTCATCCAGATCCACCTTGGCCACGGTGTTGAACAGGTTGGTGGCGTACATGATGCCGGCGAATGCGATGATGGTGACGATCTGCTCATCCGTAAAATGGGCCTTCAGCCCGTTATAGACCTCGTCCGGCACGTTGTGGGGATCCACCGCCACACAGGTGCCCAGCATATACAGCAGCTCCTCCACCTCGTTCAGCTGCAGGTCTTCCGTGTCCTCGCCGTTTTCATTGAGGATCTTTTTGAAGAAGGAACCGCAGATGAGGCAGTCGTTGCCGGAAGAGATGGCGTAGCTCAGCAGGTTCAGCGCCCGCTCGCCCAGCACGGGCTTCAGCTCGTCGTAAAGGGTGTACCACTCCATGTAGGCCTTAAAAGCGGGCACGTTGTGCAGCAGGGTGCGCTTCATGTTGGTGATGCGCCCGTGCTTCGCGATCTGGTCGTCGTATTCCCGCTTAACCTCATCGGAAGCGGTATCGTAATCCGTCATGGGGATGTATGCCATTGTAATCACCTGATTTCCTCTTATTTGCAGTTTATTGTAGCACGGGGAAAAAATCTTGTCAACGACACACCGCGGTTTTTTCGTCTTTTTGTCGACAAATAGAGGATATTTGTTACAATATTTACAATATTTTTACAATTTTATTTCACATTTCTCTGTTTTATTAACAATTCTTTAATATTTTAATGATAATGTTATCTTAATTAAAAAGAGCGGTGAAACCCGGGAAAGAGAGCAACTGCATGATACAGGACAACGCCCCCACCATCCGGCAGCTTCTGGACGAAGCCCCGGCGAAATTCAACGACAAGCCCTTTATCCGTTTTGTGCGCAACGGGGAGATTGTGGACAAATCCTTTTCCAGGGTCCGGGCGGACAGCCTCGCCTTCTGCCGCAAGATCCGGGACCTGTGCCCGGAAAAGGCCCACGTGGCCATTGTCAGCAAGAGCAGCTACGAATACATCACCTGCCTGACGGGCATTCTCATCAGCGGGCACGTGGCCATTCCGGTGCCGCCGGAGCTTTCCGTGGAGGACGCGGTAAAGACCTTTAACGACGCGGACGTGACCGCGGTACTGTATGAGCACGAGTTTACCGAAAAGATCGGGGCCATCCTGCCCCGGTGCCCCACGGTGAAGCACACCTTTGACCTGGGCGACGTGAACGGCTTTGAGGCCATCTACCGCGACTATGGGGAGGACAGCGTCTACGCGCCTCTTTCCGACGTAGAGGTGGACCCCGCCGCCTGCGCGCTGATCATTTACACCTCCGGCACCACGGGGGAGCGCAAGGGCGTGATGCTTTCCACCTACGCGCTGATCAAAAACACCATGTTCACCCCCTACAGCACCTTTGTGTTCAACGACGACGTGCTGCTGTCCGTGCTGCCCATGTACCACATCTTCTGCTTCGTTTCCGACTATCTGGGGCCGCTGAAGCACGGCAACACCCTGTGCCTGAACGGCGAAATGCGGGAGATGTTCCAGAACATGCGGCTGTTCAAGCCCGGCACCATGCGGGTGGTGCCCATGATCGCCCAGGCGATTTTACAGCACATCAAGGCCTTTGCGGCCAAGCACCCGGAGCTTTCCCCCGAACAGGCGGCGGCGCAGATCACCGGCGGCGACCTGAAGTGGCTGCTCTCCGGCGGGGCCTATCTGGACCCGGTGCTGTGCCGGGAATTTGACAAATACGGCATCTACCTGCGCCAGGGCTATGGCATGAGCGAGGCCGGCTGCAAGATCGCCGTGCCGGACGACCAGATCTCGCTGGATTCCGTGGGCCGGGTGATGGATATCTGCCGGGCCCGGGTGCGGGACGGGGAGATCCAGATCGACACCCCCTGCCGCATGATCGGCTACTACAAAAAGCCGGAGGCCACGGCGGCCATGTTCACCGAGGACGGTTGGCTGAAAACCGGCGACGCGGGCTACGTGACCGACTACGGCGAGCTGTTCATCACCGGACGGCTGAAAAACCTCATCATCCTTTCCAACGGCGAAAACGTATCGCCGGAGGGCATTGAAAAGCGGTACAAGGAAAACCTGCTGGTAAGCGAGGTGCAAATCCACGCGGAACGGGACCGCCTGGTGGCGGAGATCTACCCGGACGCGGACTACGCCGCCCGCAGCGGCATTGCGGATATCCCCGCCGCGCTGGAACGGCTTACAGACGAGCTGAACCAGACCGCCCTGCCCTCCCATACCGTGGCCAAAGTCATCATCCGGGACGAACCCTTCCCGAAGAACCTGACCGGCAAAACGATCCGGTAGCACGGAGCCTCAGCTCCGTCTTTCCCCCGCCCCCGTAGCACGGAGCCTCAGCTCCGTCTCCATGTTCATTTATGACGTGCTGCGGTTTTTGTTTTTGTTTTCTATGTTCGTTTATGACGCTGCTGAGGCAGCGTGCTACGGTTTTTCCACGAAAGGAGCTTTCTCATGAAACCGCCCCGTGGCGTACCCGTTTATGACACCATCGGTTCCCAGCATATGGTGCAGTATATGTGGCGGTACGCGCTGCATATACAGGCCACCCAGATCCCCTGCTCCGTGGCCTTTGACGAGCCGCTGGATTTTTCCCTGCTGGCCAGAGCGGTCAACGAGGAGATCGCCCGCAACGACTGCCTGCGGCTGCGGGTCTTCCGGCAGGGAACAAAAGTCAAACAGTTCTTTCTGCCGGAATACCGGCTGGAGAAAATATTACTGAAGGAATTCCATTCCCCGGAGGAGCAGAACGTCTTTTTCAACGCGGACGGCTCCCGGAAGCTGGACGTGTTCCGCGGCGAGACCTTCCGGGTGATCTTCTTCCGCGCACACGACGGCAAATGCGGCGTGTACCTCAACATCAACCACATGGTGATGGACGCGGTGGGCACGTTCATCTTCTTCAACGACCTGATGGCGGTGTACGACAGCCTGAAAGCCGGCGCTCCCCTGCCCCGTCCCATGGCGAAATACGAGGACGTGATCAGAAAGGAGCTGGAAGACCCGGACCACGCGGCGTTTGTGGAGCGGGAGGGAAAGCTGCTGGACGACTGGGTGGTGATGGACCGCCCGCCCACCTACTGCGCCCTTAACGGACCGAAGGACCTGGACAAATACCGCCGGCTGCTCCACCGCCCCCAAATGACCATGCCGCCGGTGTATATGCCGCTGTTTGACGAGGCACGGCTGCTGAAGCTCCGCCTTTCCCCGGAGGACAGCGCGAAGATGGACGCGTTTATCACGGAAAACCGGCTGAGCCCCGAGTGGCTGATCCAGCTGGGGCTGCGGGTGAACCTCTCCCGCCTGAACCGACGGGTGAACGACACCCTGTTCTGGGTGCTGTGCCCCCGCCGCAAGAC
>CAMJYF010000218.1 GCA_946409885.1 uncultured Clostridia bacterium
TCCCGGTACTCGTGCTGGGACATCTCCCGCAGGTCCGTACCGTTGACGCGGATGCTGCCCTCGTCCGCGTCATACAGCCGCATGACAAGGTTGATGAGCGTGGATTTGCCCGCGCCGGAATGGCCCACCAGACCGATCATCTCCCCGCGCTCTACGGTGAGGCTGATATCCCGCAGCACCGGCTCGTAGGCCTTGTAACCGAAGCGGACCCGGTCGAAGACGATATCCCCGTTCAGGTCACAGGGCTTTACGGCCGCGGCGTCTTCCATGTCCTCCTGCTCGTCCAGCACCTCAAAGATCTTCAGCAGGCTGGTCTGTACCTCCGCCAACCGCCGGGGGAGCGAGGACAGCCACCGCAAGGGCTGGTAGATGTAGGTAAGGAAAAGCGTGAATTCCAGCAACTCGCCGGCGGTCATCTTTCCCTCAATGGCCAGCTTGCCGCCCACGAACAGCACAAAGAACTCCCCGATGCCCACCAGGAACATAAGAAACGGGAAAGTCACCGACCACAGGTGCTCGTTGTTCATGGAGATGCGGGCCAGCTCCGCGCAGGTTTTATCGAACTTGGCGATCTCCCGCGCCTCGCTGCCGAAGGTTTTCACCACCCGGATGCCCTTGACGATATCGTGCAGGATGGAGTTGGAACGGGAATCGTACCGCCACTGCTTTTCATAGCGTACGTGGATGTATTTCCAGAAGCGGGAGATCAGAAAGGCCACCAGCGGCACGGGGATGATCACCAGAAAGGTCAGCAGCGGGCTGATGTTCACAAGGATGAGGAACACCGCCACGAACATGATGAGCTTTTCCAGCGCGTAGATCCCCTGCTCCGTGACGAAGCTGCGCACCACCTGGGTATCGCGGGTGACACGTTTCATCAGGTCCCCCGCCGTTTTGCGGCCCATGGAGGAAAGGCTGAGCCGCTGCACCTTGTCATACACCAGCCCCCGCAGATCGGCGGCAAAGCCGCAGCTGATCTTATTGGAACGGCGCTGGCTGAGGATGCGCAGCACCTGAGAGACGATCTGCATGGCGGCGATGGCAATCACCGTTAGCCACACGCCCGTTACCCCGGCGCCGGGCTCCAGCTTGCCGTAAAAATAGGTATCCACCAGCCGCCCGTTCAGCACAGGCACCAGCGTGGAGGCGGCGGAGGCCAGCGTGACGATCAAGGCGGTCAATGCCATCTGCTTCAGGTAGGGCTTCGCCAGCCCCGCGGTGCGGCGGACCAGGTAGCCCTTATCCACGCAGAAGAGGCAGACGTTCAGCCCCTTGGCGTAGCGCCTGCCGCAGGTGGGGCAGCAGCGCAGATCGGCCAGCGACAGCTTTGTCCGCTCGCCGGTTTCGATATAATGATTGACGACCTTGCAGAACTCCCCCACCGCTTCCGCCCGGCTCATGGAGAACCGGCAGACGACGGCGTTGCAGGAGCCATCCTCCGGGCCATCCTCAGGCACGGCCTCCAGCTGCCCACAGCCCACGTACATGCGGAGTGTCAGCTCCCGCAGCCCTGTTACGTTCAGCGTAAAGGGGTCCCCGCCCTCATCGGCGGTGATCACGCCGTCTTCAAAGGTGAGGCTGCATTCCCGCAGCCGCCCTTCGGCGGTAAGGTCATAGGTAACACATTCAGCCATAGCGGTCTCCTTTTTTCTGAGCTGTTAGCTGTTAGCTGCTGATCACTAATCACTGTTCACTAATCACTGTTCACTAACCACTAATCACTAACCACTAACCACTATCCACTAATCACTCAATAAAGATACGGCTCCAGCTTCCGGCGGCTCTTTTTATCGATGCGGCCGATATCGCTGATCAGAAACCGGTTGCCGTCCACGTCGGTCAGGATGATGCGGCTGTCCGTGCAGCGGATGTTTTTGGACAGATCCCGGATGGTGAAGGACATGGGATACTCCCCCACCTTCACGTCGAAATAGAAGTGCCCCATCTTTTCCTTGATGGCGGTGATAGCGGTGATATCCGGGCAGAAATATCGCTGGGACAGCTCCCTGCGGATGAGCGCCTGCTGCGCTTCCGGGAAATCGGAAATGTGCTCAATGATGCCCAGCTCCTTGCGGTCCACGTCCGAGATACAGATATAGTCCTCCGGCTGCGCCAGCGGCAACGCCCGGGTGAGCACCACGCGTTTGTACTCCGTTCCGTTCAGACGCATGCCCAGAAAGGCACCGTTGTAATCGAAAAATTCACAGGTCTCCGGCGAAACGTATTCGGTCGTCAGCGTTTCAGGAGTGATGGAAGCCGCGGAAAGCGGCGCGGTGGTTTTCATGTGCAGTCTCCTTGTGAAAGAGGGTTTTATCGAGCCGTTGGCTCAAGTCGCAAGTCGTAAGTCGTGAGTCGTAAGTAGCCCTTCGGGCGTTCCTGTATTCCGTTGTATTATAAGGAATCTCATTCTTACAAAAGCAACTTTTCTTACGACTTACGACTCACGACTTACGACAGTTTGTCGCGCCAACAGCGCGACAAATTGCCAATTTGCCGCAGCAAAAACCCACCCTGTTTCGTGATGAACCATGAGCTGCAAAGCCGGTTTTTTTTCTTCGCGCTTGCCAAAGGCGGCAAAATATAGTATAGTAATAACAGAACCGACCGGAGGAGGGACTGAGATGAAAGTAAAAGCGGATACCGTCAGGCAGCAGGCGAAGGAGCTGCTGCTGGACTGGTGCGACGGGCTGCTGCGGTACCGGGTCGACTGGCCGGACCGCCCGGAATTTGACGGCGGGCTGCTGTGCCCTGCCTGCAAGATGATCCACGGCCGCTGTTGGGAGGCGGTTTATCCCCTGCTGTGCGCGGCGGAGGTTACCAAAGAGGAAAAATACCTTACCGCGGCGCGGCGGCTGTTCCGCTGGAGCGGCTGCCTCCTCTGCGACGACGGCAGCCTTTACAACGACGCCAATTCCTCCTGGAACGGCACCACCGTTTTTGCCGCCATCGCGCTGCACGACGCGCTGTATTACCACGGCCATCTGCTGACCGACGAAGAACGCGGCGAATGGGAAGCCCGCCTGCGCGGCATGGGGGAATGGCTGTTTGCCCATCTGACCCCCGACACGGCCTACCTCAACTACTATGCCGCCAACGCCTGCGCCCTGGAGCTGCTGGGGCAGTACTTTCACCGGCAGGAATACTTCAGCCTGGCCCGGAAGCTGGCCATGTACTGCTTTGCGCACCTGGGGCAATGCGGCCTGCTGATCGGGGAGGGCCGCCCCCACAACGCCCGGTCCCCCAAGGGCTGCGCCGCCGTCGACGTGGGCTACAACGCGGAGGAGACGCTCCCCTGCCTGCTGCGCTATGCGGAAGCGGCGCAGAATACGCTGGGCGTGCAGACCTGCCGGGCGCTGTTCCGCAACCAGCTGCAGTGGATGCTGCCGGACGGCGCGTGGGACAACAGCCTGGGGACCCGCGCCTTTAAGTGGACCTACTGGGGCAGCCGTACCACGGACGGCTGCGAGGACGCGCTGCTGCGGCTGGGCCGCGAAGAACCCGTTTATACCGAAGCCGCGCTGCGCCGTCTGACGCTGCTGCGGGAGTATACCCATAACGGCCTGCTGACCGGCGGACGGGATCTGCCCGCCATGGGGGAACCCACCTGCCTCCACCACAGCTTTTGCCGCGCGAAGACGATGGCGGCCATTCTGAACGGGCCGGTGGAGGACGCCGACAGAACGGAGCTGCCCGCGGAAACGGCGGACGGGATCGTCTTTTACCCGGAGCTGGCGGCCTGCCGGCTCATCCGGGGCGGCTGGATCGCGGATATCTCCGCCAACGACTTCAAAACCCGGGGCGGCGGCCACGCCTCCGGCGGCGCGCTG
Source organism: uncultured Clostridia bacterium (assembly GCA_946409885.1). Taxonomy (GTDB): domain Bacteria; phylum Bacillota; class Clostridia; order Oscillospirales; family Acutalibacteraceae; genus RUG806. Next base: position 3,828 of record CAMJYF010000218.1, read on the forward strand.
AGCCTGTTGTGGCACCAAAGCTGCGGCCCCATCGTGGCGGTGGGCATGGTGGATTACGCCGTCAACGAGCCCTTTAACCAGCAGCAGACCGCCAAAAAAGCGGCCCACCGCTCCCCCTGCCCCCGGGTGGAAACGGAAGCGGACGGAAAACGGTGGGGCCAGCATTACGATTACGGCGCGGATATGACCGGCGAAGAAAAAGACGGCGCCCTGCGCGTACACGCGGACGCCTATCTGTGCGACGAGAACCACATCCGCAAGGAGGCGGCGGGGTTCTGCACGCTGGATTATGAACTGACGGAGGAGGCCCTGACGGTCCGGGGACGCGTCTCCCCCTCCCTGGCGGAAAGCGCGGCGTATCTTCTGCCGGTGATATCGGAAAAAGCCGTCATCACCGCCGCCCGCGGGACGATCGACGAAAACGCGCCGGTCGGCTTCAACCTGAATCCCGGCTTCCGCTTCACAGAATACCGCGTAAGGCCGGACAGAACAGGGTGCTTTGAAGTGAGGATCACGCCGCAGGGAGAGTAATAGCCGCCGGGGGCAGGATGATCTTTTGCAACAAATTGAAGTTTAGCGAGCCGACAGCTCGCTAAACAGTCGTAAGTCGTGAGTCG
>CAMJYF010000219.1 GCA_946409885.1 uncultured Clostridia bacterium
AATAGCCCCGCAGCAAGCTGCGTCAGCAGCGTCAAAACCACCCCGTAGCACGCGGCCTCAGCAGCGTCCAAAACGCACCCCTCGTAACAGCGCGGCACCTCAGTGCCGCTGTTCACAAAAGTTACATCCAGAAAACCTGAATACCGGCGGAACTTTTGTATGGCAGAAGTTACCGCCATTTTTGTTTTGTTTATCTGCTTCCGCGTCGGCCGCGATCTCCTTTCATGGCGGGAATATCATAACATATTTCCCGTTTGCCTGCGTCCGATTTAAGGGGCAAAATTGAAAGTTACACAATCCTCATGTCGGTTGTGCAACTTTTTTCGTCGTCCGGGGGCGGGAAAGGCCCGGAGGCCAACGCGGCACCCCGGGAGGGGTGGGGGAACCCGGGGGGGGAAAATATATATATTTCCCCCCCGGGGTTCCCCCCTCCCCACCTGCCGGCCAGCGTATCAGGACGGAGGGCCAAAGGGGTTTTTGTGAACAATTTGTAAACAAATCGATTCTTCCCCGCAAACGCGACCCGCGGGGAAGGGCTTTGTGGTATGATAACAGCGCAATGACACAGCGCTGTGGCGGCGGCGCAAGGGCAGCGTGCTACGGGGTGTGTTTATGACGCTGCTGAGGCGGCGTGCTGCGGGGGTATGACGCTGCGGGGCGGGGGTACGGTACGCTTCAGTGGATGGCGCGGCGACCGTCGGTTCCCCTTTTTCCCAAAAAACCAAAAAACAACACAAAAGCGGATAAATAATGTTTGACAAAATTATCCGCGTCGTGTACAATAAAATTAGTGAATTTTCCAAAATAGGTGTGACGGCCGGGGAAGGCCGTCTCCCCGCGGCGAAAACGGGAAAAACCCGGTCACGCACGGATCCGTCTCCCCGCGGCGGGAAACGGAAACACGGTCACTCACGCATCCGCCCACGCGGCGGGTACGGTTGATACATATTACACACCGGATAAAAGGAGGAGCTGCTATGAAACGCAAACTGTTGTCACTTCTGCTGGTCTTCGCGCTGGCGGCGGCGGCTGTGCTGCCGCTGACCGTTCCCGCGCTGGCGGCCAACGCCCCCCGGGGGGCCGGAAGCAATACGCTGATCCGGCTGGCGAAAAAGAACGCGGCCTACGAAACGGTCTACACCGATTACCATCTCTCCCCGTCGGAGCCGCTGAACGCGGCGGACGGCGCCCTTACCGCCACGGTCAACGGGACGACCGTGTGGATCAACATGAAGAATTTCAACCTCAAATCCGAGGGGGACGAGTATTACGGCCTCCTTGTCAGAACGCCCAAAAGCGACTGGAACGTGGTCGTGAAGGTGGAGGACAACAGCACGCTGGGCGTGCAGTATTTCGCGGATGAAAAGTGCAGCTTCGCGCTGGGCACCAACGCGGCCCTGACCGTATACTCCCCCAACGACCATACGCTGCATATCGTGGGCGGCGTGGGCCAGCACGGCAGCCAGGAAAAGCTGGACAGGGATTTTTACGGCCTGTGGGCCCGCTCCCTGGAGATCAACTCCCTCGGCCGCGTGGCCAATTCCCGCATGGGGCTGGACATCCGTTTCAACCTGAACATGACGGGGTACACCTCCAAGTGCGTGTATCCCTTTAAGGTGACGGCCAAAAAGCAGGCCGCCGCCCTGTTCGACCTGGATTACAACTACAGCCTGCAGGGCAACTACAGCGGCGCCAACCCCGAAAATACCCCCATTGAGCTGCACTACGCCACGGATTTCCGCACCGTTTATTCCGTTGCCGGGTCGGGAAAGTATTACGCCTATCACAGCCTGAAATACGCGGATACCTTCAGCGGCATGGTGCAGATCGACACGGACCGGGGCTATTATTACGGCGGCCCCTACTCGCAGGAGGCCAACATCGCGGCGCTGGGGCAGCGGCGCCTGGCCACGGTGGGCGACCGGCAGTATTACCACGCGGTGGCCAAAAACTGCTCGCTGCCGCTGAACGAGATCACCCCTGCCGAACTGAAAAAAGCCCTCTCCTTCCCGCTGGCCTACGGCTACACCCTGCCGGACCGGCTGAGCAGCATGAGATTCATCGGCAAGGTGCAGTGGACGGTGGACGGCGAAACGGAGGATATGACGGGCAAGCCCGTGGCCTACGGTACCAAATACGCCGCCCGGGTCACCCTGGTGCCCAGAGGGCGCAACAGGCTGCCGGAGGGCGCGGCTCTTGCCACGGCGCTGACCGCCGCCGTGCCGGACAACGCCTTTGCCATCCTGCCGGTGGATCACGTCTACACCTCCTTCGGCCAGGATATCCTCATCCGTTACCGGGCGGTGCTGAAGCCCGCCATGACCATCACCAAACAGCCGGTGGACTGCGCCGGCAGCAACGAAAACCGCAAGGCCCACTTCTCGGTGGAGGCCAGCGACCCCTCCGCCGCCTATCAGTGGCAGATCTCCCCGGACGGCAGCGAGTGGACTAACCTGAGCGACGCCTACACCACCACCGGCGGCATTAAAATCGCCGGGGCAAAGGGAAAGAACCTGACCTACGATTTCAGCTATTTCGACAAGGATACCGCCCTGTGCTGGTTCCGCTGCGTGGTCTCCCGGGAGGACGGCAATACCGTCACCTCCAACGCGGCGAAATATACCTACGCGCCGCCCGCCACGCTGACGGAGATCGTGATCGGCGGCTTCAACAGCCAGATCAGCGAAGGCGATTCCTTCTATGACAGCCCCTACGTGCTGCGCGACGGCGGGAACATCAGCTGGTCCGGCGGCGAAAGCTATATGGCCGAGATCGTCTCCCATCTGTGGTATGAGGGCGAGGCGGGGGCCGATTCCCCCGCCGCCGCGGAGGGAAAGTTCCAAAAGGGCCAAACCTACACCTACCGCATCGTGCTGAAGAACACCGCAAAGAGCCAGTTCGCCTCCTCCATGCAGATCCTGAAGGACGGCTCCGGCAAAACGCCGGACGCCGTAACGAAGCTGGCCGACGGCCGCTGGATCGTGGATTTCACCTTCGGCCCCATCGGGCAGGTGATCCGCCGTGTGTACCTGTACAACTTTGTGCCGCCCTATAACGGCATGGGCACCATGTACCCCACCGTGCGGGAGGACGCGGGCTACAGGATCGAATACGCCTTTACCAAAGGCTGGCACGAGGACAGCGACGCCCGCGTGGAGATCCCGCAGGTGGGTAAGCAGTATTATATGAACGTGTGGCTGGTGGCGGACGAGGGCAACGAGTTCGACATGGTAGCCGGCAAGCCCAGCAGCAGCATGATGCTGGAGATCCGCGACCGGGACGGTATCATCGCCTCCCCGGCCAAGGTGGAATACAGCTTTCTCCAGCGCGACGGCCAGCCCGACCCCACCCATATGCGCGTGAAGCTGACCTATGACTGCACGGAGGTCCACGTGTGGAAGGGCGGCACCATCAAGGACCTGGATATGCCCGCCCCGGGCCAGCCGCTGGATACGGAGGTGACCCGCGTGACCCCGCAGCTGGATTTTCAGGAGATGATCTACCGCCTGAACGGCGAGGTGGTTGACCCGGCGACGGCCCTGCCGGAGGAGGGCGATATTGTGGATATCCTCTTCACCTTCAAGGCCTACAGCGACTGGAAATTTGACAAGGACATCTATACCACCTGGTGGATCGGCGGCAACGAGGACGAAAACGCCGTGCGCGTGTACCGCGATACCAGCTATGAGGACGAGGAGATCTGCGCCTTTACCTATACGGTGATGCTTTCCGCCGAGGGCCCCGTGGACCCGGAGAAGACGTATGCCGTCACCGTGACCGGCGGCACGGCGGATAAGACCGCCGCCAAGAGCGGCGAGACCGTGACCGTGACCGCAAACGACCCGGCGGACGGAAAAGAGTTTGACCGCTGGGTAGTGACCGGCGGCGCGGCGCTGGACGACGAGCACAGCGCCACCGCCACCTTTACCATGCCCGCCGCCGACGTGACCCTGACGGCGGAATATAAGGACAAGGGAACGCCCGCCGAGACCGGCCTGACCGGCGACGTGGATCTGGACGGGACCATCACCTCCGGCGACGCCCGGCTGGCGCTGCGCATCAGCGTTTCGCTGCTGACGGACGGGGACAAGACCATGACCGAACAGCAGATCAAGCTGGCCAACGTGGACGGCGACACGGAAGTCACCTCCGGCGACGCCCGGCTGATTTTGCGTAAATCCGTGGGCTTTACGGACCCGGAGTGGGTCGGCTGACGCATAGCCCTTTCCCCGCCTGACCGCCCCCACGGCGGCCCGGCGGGGAAACCAATAAGCAACTCCCCCGTCAGCGGCCAAAACGGCAGCCGCGTGACGGGGGAGATTTTAAAGATGGGATCATCACGGATTTTTGTGGGATAACGGCAAAGAGGGATTTGTCGGGGTGTTACCGGCTACGCGAAAACCTGCCCCATACGGGTAGCGCGGCTGCCCACAGGTC
>CAMJYF010000220.1 GCA_946409885.1 uncultured Clostridia bacterium
AATATCCCCCATTTTGAAATATGCCCGATACATCAGAAAACACCTTTTACGGCATTTTCGGGTAAAAGTACCCTTAGTATACAACGTTATTATATACCTTTCCGGGCGGTTTTGCAAGTGTTTTTTTCAAAGAGACTCCTGTTTTTAATGACTGAAGGGAAATATTGCCAGATGCTCCATTAATATCTTTAGTCCCAGCAGAATCAGAATGACGCCGCCGGCCGCTTCCGCCCGGGACCGGTACTTTTCCCCGAACACGCTGCCGACTTTTACGCCCGCCGCCGAAAACAGGAAGGTGATCACGCCGATGCAGGCGACGGAGACAAAAACGCCGCTCCCCTCCTCCATGGCCAGCGCGATGCCGGCGGCCAGCGCGTCGATGCTGGTGGCCACCGCCATGACCAGCATGACCCGGAAGCCGAAGGAGGCGTCGGCGGGCTTGCTCTCCTCTTTGGAAAAAGCCTCCCGCAGCATGTTCGCGCCGATGAGCGCCAGCAGGAGGAAGGCGACCCAGTGATCCGCCTTTTCAATATAGATATGGAAAAACGAGCCAAGGTAATAGCCGATCAGCGGCATCAGCGCCTGAAAGCCGCCGAACCAGGCCCCGGCGATGGCCATATGTTTGAGTTTGACCTTCCCCACGGCCAGCCCCTTGCAGACCGAAACCGCGAAGGCGTCCATGGAAAGCCCCACACCCAAAAGCAGGGCGGAAAGAAGCGGCATTTATATCACCTTGATTGATAAATTGGCAGTTTGTCGAGGTAACCCTGTAGGGGCGGGCACTGACCGCCCGTGATCGTAACCATCTTAATCGCTTTCAATTTGAGGGCGTTTAACGGGCGGTCAGTGCCCGCCCCTACAGCGCGACAAATCCCCTTTTTTCTATTACATTAATATATTCATTTTACGTAAAAAAAATCAATTGCCGCGGAAACCGGAAGAAGGGAGTTCCGCGGCAACGATTGTTTCACAAGCCGTCAGGCTCTGTGCCATTTCACTCCCTGGGGGGTATCCTCCAGCACGATGCCCATGGCTGTGAGCTGGTTGCGGATCTCATCGGCGAGGGCCCAGTTCTTTTCCTTGCGGGCCGCGGTGCGCTCGGCGATCAGCGCGTCGATGGCGGCGTCGCCGCCTTCCTCTTCTTTCTTTTCATTATATACGATGCCCAGCACGCCGGTCAGCTCGTCGAAGACCTTCAGGGCGGAAGCCACCGCGTTTTTGGCGGGCGCGGCAGTGAGCACCTCTTTATTGATGAAACGTACCAGCTCAAACAGGGCGCCGATGGCATCGGCGGTGTTCAGGTCGTCGTCCATGGCCTCGCAGAATTTGGCGCGGTATTCGTCGAATGCCTTCTCCAGCGCGGAAAGCTGCTCGGCGGAGACGTCCTCCCCGGCGTTGGCCAGGGCGAACGCCAGCGAATCCCGGCAAGTGTGCAGCCGCGTGAGGCTGGCCTTGCACTGCATGAGGGAATCATAGGAATAGTTGATGGGGCTGCGGTACTGGCAGGAGATCATCAGCAGGCGGATGGGCTCGTAGCCGAACTGCTGGGCCACGTCGCGCACCGTGAAGAAGTTGCCCTTGGATTTGGACATCTTCTCGTTATCCACGGTGATAAAGCCGTTGTGCATCCAGTAGTGGGCGAAGGGCGCGCCGTTGCAGCATTCCGACTGGGCGATCTCGTTTTCGTGGTGGGGGAAGATCAGGTCCTGGCCGCCGCAGTGGATATCGATGGTCTCGCCCAGATACTTGCGGTTCATGGCGGAGCATTCAATGTGCCAGCCGGGACGGCCCTGTCCCCAGGGGGATTCCCAGTAGGGCTCGCCGGGCTTGCTGCCCTTCCACAGGGCGAAATCCATGGGCTCGCGCTTGATCTCGCCCACGTTGATGCGCGCGCCGGACATGAGGTCCTCCAGCGGCTGGTGGGAGAGCTTGCCATACTCAGCGAATTTGGCGGGGCTGAAATACACGTCGTGTTCCGCCTGATAGGCGTAGCCCTTTTCGATGAGCGTTTTGATGATGGCGATGATCTCGTCGATGTTCTCGGTGGCCTTGGGGTGGACCGTGGCCTCGCGGACGTTGAGCCCCGCGGCGTCGGTTTTATATTCCGCGATGTACTTTTCGGAGATCTCGCTGAAGGAGACGCCCTCTTCGTTGGCGCGGTTGATGATCTTGTCGTCGATATCGGTGAAGTTCTGCACGAAGGTCACCTTGTTGCCCCGGTATTCCAGATAGCGGCGCAGCACGTCGAACACGCAGATGGGCCGCGCGTTGCCGATGTGGATATAGTTATACACCGTAGGCCCGCAGGCGTAGATCTTATACTCGCCCGGGGTAATGGGGATGAGGTCTTCTTTTTGCCTGGTGAGGGTGTTGTATACTTTCATATGTTGGTCTCCTGTATTGGATGATTTCTATTGAATGATGAAAGAGGAAAGAAGAATGATGAAAGTCGGAAGGGCGTTGCCCTTACCCATTATAAAATACCGGCCGCAGGGTCTCACCTGCCGGTCAGGTCGGAACTTCCGCTTCGCGAAAGCGTCCGCCGGACGCCCGCGCAACGCATTTCATCTTTCATCTCTCATCTTTCATCTTTGCAAAGCCGCGCATTTTACGACTGTTTTTCCGCCAGCGCAGCCTCCAGCGCGGCGATGCGCTGATTGAGCCGTTCCAGCTCCTGGGCCACGGGGTCGGGGATGTGGACCTGGTCCAGCGGGTCCACCCGCACGCCGTCCCGTTTGACCACCTGCGCGGGGGCGCCCACCGCGGTGCAGTTTTCCGGGATCTCGTTCAGCACCACCGAACCGGCGGCGATTTTGACGTTGTCTCCGATGGAAAAGGGCCCCAGCACCTTGGCGCCGGCGCCGATCATCACGTGGTCGCCTACCGTGGGGTGGCGCTTCCCCACGTCCTTGCCGGTACCGCCCAGGGTAACGCCCTGATAGATGGTCACGTCGTCGCCGATCTCCGCCGTTTCGCCGATCACCACGCCGGTGCCGTGGTCGATAAAGAACCGCTTGCCGATGGTGGCGCCGGGATGGATCTCGATGTTGGTCCGTCTGGCGGCGCGCTGGGAGATGAAGCGGGCGATAAAGTGCATATCGTGCTGATAGAACCAGTGCGCCTTCCGGTGGGCGCGCACCGCCTTCAGCCCGGGGTACAGCAGCAGCACCTCCAGCGCGGAGGTGGCGGCGGGGTCGCGCTCCCGTACGCAGGCCACGTCTTCTTTTAACTGGGAAAAATATTTACCGATCATCGGCTGCCTCCCCAAAGGATCCCGTCAGCTGTTCTATTCATTCGCTTCCGGCTCCTCCGTCTCTGGAATATCCGAAGAAGAGGGTTCTCTCTCCGGTTCGGTGGGCGCTGCGGTGACGGGCGGCGTAGACCGGGTGGTGGGGGGAACGTACTGGGTGGTGGACGGCGTGGACCGGGTGGTTGCCACCGTTTGGGACTGTTCGCCGATATCGATCACCGGCGCGGTGGTCTCCGCCTCTTTCCACAGCACGATGATCACCAGCGTGCCGTCCTTCACCTCCGACTTGGCCAGCGGAGAGGTCTCCGCCACCGTATCGGCGACATGGGTGCCGTCGTTCTGCCGGTAGGATTTGGAGCATTTAAAGCCGAGTGCGGTGAGCTCTGCCTCCGCCTCCGCATAGGTCTTGCCCGCCAGATCATCGGGGATGACCACCATTTTGGGACCGGCGCTGACGGTCAGCGTGATCACGGTGCCCTGCTGAACGAAGGTATCCGCCGGGATATCCTGGTCGATGACCGTCCCCTTGGGAACGGTATCGGAGTTCTGTTCCGTCTGGCGGATCTCGAAATTCTTGGTATAATTCTCTTTGGAAAGGATGGTTTCGATCTTTTCCATTTTAAAGTTGGGCACCTTTACCATCGCCGCGGCGGCCGTAGTGGTCTCCGTGTTGTTGAAAAGGCCGTTGGGGACGATGTGCAGCAGCTCGTTGGCGATGAACACGCCCACGCCGATGAGCAGAAGGACCAGGAAAATCAGCAGGACGATGAGCCCTCTCTTTTTCTTCTCCTTCTTTTCCTCGTCCAGCCGCCGGACCTCCTCCACGGCGCGGCGGTACTCGTCCACACGCTCGCCCGCGGTGGAGGACGGCTCGCGGCGGTCCGGATACCGGGGCTGCCGGCGTTCTTCGGCGGGCTCCTCATACCGGGGCTGCTGCCGGCGGTTGTCGGCGGGTTCCTCATACCGTGGCGCGGATGGCCTGCGCGGGGGTTCCTCCGGTTCCGCGTACCGCTGGCCGGTGGGAATCTGTTCCTCATAGCGCTGACCGGTCGGGAACTGCTCCCCGTACCGGGGCGCGGCGGGACGCTGCACGGGGGGAACGGGCGCTGCGGGCTCCGGCTCCCGCACGGGCGGGGCGGTTTGCTTCGATGTGTCATAGGTCGTGCCCACCG
>CAMJYF010000221.1 GCA_946409885.1 uncultured Clostridia bacterium
CCAGCGCCCCTGTCGGTTTCGGTCAGCTCGTCGGCCTCCTCAAATTCCGCTTTCAGGAAGGGGGCGATGACCAGCTGGGCGACGCGTTCGCCCGCCTCCACGGTCTGGGGGGCGTTGGAATGGTTGTGCAGGGCTATCATGATCTCGCCCCGGTAGTCCGCGTCGATCACCCCCACCTTGTTGGCGGGGGCCAGGCCGCGCTTGGTTGCCATGCCGCTGCGGGCGTGGACGAAGCCGCCGTATCCCTCCGGGATCTCCATGGAGAGGCCCGTGTGGACCAGCCGCGTTTCTCCGGGGGCGACGGTGAACGCCTCCTCGTCGGAATACAGGTCCGCGCCGGCGGCGTAGTCGGAGCCGTAGACCGGCAGCTTTGCCGTGGGGGTCAGCCGTTTGACGTTCACTTTCATTTCACAAACTCGTTATAAATGGCTTCCAGCGTCTTCTGGTAGTCGTGTTCCTCCACGGCCACAATGATGTTCAGCTCGCTGGAGCCCTGGTCGATCATACGCACGTTGATATGGGCGTTGGCCAGCGCGGTAAAGACGCGGGCGGCCGTGCCCTCGGTGCTGACCATGCCCCGGCCCACCACGGCGATGAGGCAGAGGTTTTCCATAATGGTGATGGAATCGGGGTCCACGGCCTTTACCATCTCCGCGGTGATGGAACCCTTGCACTCCTCAATGGCGGCGGAGGAGACCAGCACGCTCATGGTGTCGATGCCGCTGGGCAGATGCTCAAAGGAGATGTTGTGGTTTTCCAGCACCTCCAGCACCTTGCGGCCAAAGCCCACCTCGGAATTCATCATGTCCTTTTCCACATGGATGGAGGTGATGCCCTTTTTGCCGGCCACGCCGGTGATGACTGTCTCCACGATGTTGCTGCTTGCCTTGTCCACGATCATGGTGCCGGGCGCGGCGGGATCGTTGGTGTTGCGGATGTTGATGGGGATCTTCGCCTTGCGCACCGGGAAGATGGCGTCCTCATGCAGCACGGTGGCGCCCATATAGGAAAGCTCCCGCAGCTCTTTATAGGTGATCTCGGGGATGGGACGGGGATTTTTGATGACGCGCGGGTCCGCCATCAGCATACCGGAAACGTCCGTCCAGTTTTCGTAGAGATCCGCGTTGATGGCCCTTGCCACGATGGAACCTGTGATATCGGAGCCGCCCCGGGAGAAGGTCTTGATGGCCCCGTTGGCCGCCGCGCCGTAAAAGCCGGGAATGACCGCGTACTCGTGCAGGCCCAGCACCGCCCCCATCTTTTTATCGGTCTTTTTTACGTCCAGCGCGCCGTTTTCGTCAAAGAAGATGCAGTCCTCCGCGTCGATGAACGGGAAGCCGAGGAAGTGGGCCAGAATCTTGGAGTTGAGGTATTCGCCCCGGCTGGCGATGTAATCCCGGCTGGCGTGGTGCTGAATGGCCACCCGGATGCCCTCCAGCTCCTCCTCCAGCGAGTAATCCATGCCCAGGTCGGCAATGATGCCGTTGTAGCGGTCCGCGATCCGCCGGAAGGTCTCGTTCACGTCGCGCTTGTCGCAGGCCAGGCGGAAGCACTGCAGCAGCAGGTCCGTCACCTTTTCGTCGTGGGAATCGCGCTTGCCCGGCGCGGACGCCACCACGTAGCGCCGGTCGGGATCGCTTTTAATGATGTCCGCCACCTTGCGGAACTGGGCGGCGTCCGCCAGCGAGCTGCCGCCGAATTTGACTACTTTAATCATAATAATACCCCCGGTAGTATAAAAATCGCTATCTATTATATGCAATCCGCCACCGTATTGCAACCCCGAATTTATTTTATTTCAGCGGGGCGGGAAGGGGGATATGTTGAACTGTTGGCTCAAGTCGCAAGTCGCAAGTCGTGAGTCGTGAGTAGCTTCGGGCGTTCCTGTATTTTGTTGTATCATTAAGGAATCTCATTCTTACAAAAGCAACTTTTCTTACGACTCACGACTTGCGACTGTTTGTTGTGCCGACAGCGCGACAAATCCCAATTTTCTCCTCCCGGGGTCTTTACAAATCCCGTTTTTTGGTGTACAATAAAAATGTACCAATGGAATAATCTGATAACGGAGGTAATCATCATGTCACTTTTCAACACCGCCACCGGAACGGACGCCACCCCCACCGACGCCGGCATCAGCGTGGACAGCATCTTTAACGGCCTTCTGACGGTTTTCGGTTTCTTCAGAAAGATCATCGATTTCCTCAAGGGGATCCTTACGCCTTTGTTCGAGAGCCTGTTCAACACGGTTGCCGACAAAATCGACGAAGCGGTCTGATTTCCGCCGCAACCCCTCCCGGCCCCGCCAGCATAACGCGGGGCCGGGTTCTTTGCGCGCCGGGAGGAGCAATAAATTGGAGATTGTCGAGCTGATGGCGCGGCGAGTTAGGCGGCGCTGACGCGCCTGAGTGAAGCGCTCCGCTGAGTTAGGCGGCACTTCGTGCCTGAGTTAGGCGCTTCGCTGAGAAAAGAATGCAGCTCACAGCAACTTTTCTCAGGCGCATCAGCGCCGCTTAACTCAGTGCCGTCAGGCACGCCTAACTCAGGCGAAGCCGCCTAACTCAGCGCCGCAGGCGCGCCTAACTTCATCTCGACAAATCCCCCATTGCGTCACCTCCAAAAATACCGCGCCGCGGGTGTCGCCCGAAGAAAACCGAAAAATAAAAACCGAGGAAAACGCAGGAAACGAGAGAAAACAGCCGAAAAACGCAGCTAACGGGCCGATAAATCAAAAAAGCGGAAAATAATGATTGACAAACCTTTTGCGCTGTGATAAGATGTGTGAGTGTTAAATCATCAAAATCGATTTGGAGGCAGAATTATGTCAACTTTTATGGCAAACGCTCAGAACGTTGAGCGCGCGTGGTATGTACTTGACGCTGCCGGCAGAACCCTCGGTGAAGTGGCTGTGGAAGCTGCCGTTCTTCTCCGCGGCAAGCATAAGGTCACCTTTACGCCTCATGCGGACTGCGGCGACAACGTCATCGTCATCAACGCGGACAAGGTCGTTCTGACCGGCAAAAAGCTGGATCAGAAGGTCTACTATCATCACACCGGCTACATCGGCCACATGAAATCGGTCAAATACCGCACGCTGATGAACACCAAGCCCGCTTTCGTGATGACCAAGGCCGTCAAGGGAATGCTTCCCGCCAACGCCATCGGCCGGAAAGCCATCACCCGTCTGCACGTCTACGCCGGCGCCGAGCATCCCCATGCCGCTCAAAAGCCCGTGGACAGAGAGTTTTAAGAAAGGGAGGCAGTTGAATTATGTACGAAGGTAATCCTTATTTCTACGGCACCGGCAGAAGAAAGAAATCCGTCGCCCGCGTGCGTGTGTATCCCGGCACCGGTAAAATCGTCATCAACGACAGAGAGATCGACGATTATTTCGGCCTTGAAACCCTGAAGCTCCTCGTCCGTCAGCCTCTCGCCCTTACGGGCACCTCCGAGAAGTTCGACGTGATCTGCCGCGTGACCGGCGGCGGCGTCACTGGCCAGGCCGGCGCCATCCGCCACGGCCTTTCCCGCGCCCTGCTTCAGTACGACGAAAATCTCCGCCCCGCTCTCAAAAAGGCCGGTTTCCTCACCAGAGACCCCAGAATGAAAGAGAGAAAGAAATACGGTCTCAAAGGCGCCCGTCGCGCTCCGCAGTTCAGCAAGCGCTGACCTTATACAAACTGTTACTCTCCGAAGCTTCCGCATTGCACGGAAGCTTCTTTTTTCTTCTGCGCTTGCTGAACTGCGGTCCTCGCGGCACAGCCGCTGCGGTCGAAGCTGAAAACACGCCGCCGGCGTGTTTTCTTAACGCTTCGACAGTTCTCCAAGAGATAACCTGCAAACCGCATCTTTTACCGCTTACCCTGTGTGGGCGGTTTTTCTGTTGTGCAGAGAAAGGAAACGGTTGAAAAACGATGCGGTATCAAGTATAATATAAGAAGAAACGGGGCGCTTCATTTCTATGGAATAAAGACAAGGAACGTCCCCTGTCCTTTCTTTTTCAAGGTGAAAGGAGTCTGTCTTTATGAAGTTTCCAAAATGGAAACATCCTTGGTTGTGCCAGCACTTGCTTTATTCGCCGGTCTATCTGGCGTTTTGTTTGCCGTTCATTCTGTCAATCCTGCAAGATAAAGGGATCAAGATCCTTGGATGGGCATCCATTCTCGTCTTCATCAGTCTGATGGGGCTGGCGCTGTGGTACCTGTTGCACAATTTCATTCTGCTGCTCGGCTCCGACTTGCTCTCTTCCGAGATTCACACATGGCAGCGGGACCGGCTGGAATTTACCTCCCGCATCAACGGCGTTGACTGCGAGACGGCTCTGCGCCGCATTTGCCGCCGCTGTGCGCTCTGGGGTCGCCGATGGAAGGAAGGAGAGACCGAACGCTTTATTATCTACTACACGCACGCCTATTCTT
>CAMJYF010000222.1 GCA_946409885.1 uncultured Clostridia bacterium
CCGAAGATGCGGTCGGCGTTTTTCCACAGGACCTGTTCCCGTTCCTCCTCCGTCAGGCCCAGGCGGGCGAAGCGTTCCAGCTCCCCGGCCGGGTCCCACATGGGGTAATCGGTGCCGAACAGCACCCGGTCCGCGCCGTAGGTACGGATGACATCCCGGGCCGTTTCCGGCGGCAGGGCGTACAGGGAGGAGCAGCAGTCCACGTAAAAGTTCCGGTAACCCGCCAGCTCCCGGGCGGCGTCCTCCCAAAGACTCCAGCCGCCCAAGTGGGCGCCGATGACGGTCAGGCGGTCGTAGGTTTCCAGAATGGGCTTCAGCCGGTTGGGGTTGGAATAATCGTACCGCACGTCGCCGGTGTGCAGCAGCATCGGCAGCCCTTTTTCCTCCGCCAGTTCATAGATCTTCAGGCAGCGGTAGTCGTCCAGCTTAAAGCGCTGCACGTCGTGGTGCAGCTTTACCCCCCGCAGGCCCAGCGCCATCAGCTCCTCCACGTCCTCTTTCAGCGTGGGGCTGTCCGGGTGCAGCGTGCCCAGGCCGATGAACGCGCCGCCGCTCTGCCGCGCCTTTTCCGCAATGAACCGGTTGATGGGCGCCACCTGCGCCACGGTGGTGGCCACGGAAAAGATGACCGCCCGGTCAATACCGGCCGCGGCGTAACGGGCCCGCGCGTCGTCAAAGGTGCCGGCGCAGCCCATGGGCAGGTCGTAAAACGCCCCAATGCCCGCCACCGCCCTGGCGGCGATTTTTTCCGGATAGATATGACAATGGCTGTCGACAATGTGCATCCCTGATTCCTCTTTCCCCGCGGTAAATATTGAAAAGAAGTATAATACTTTTTGGCGGATTGCGCAAGACGGAAATCCATTCCGATTGCTGATAGGAGGTATGAAAAAAAATCAAGCAACGCCGCGCGTTTCCGGGGCGTTGCGGGCGGTCCCCGCCGCCCCAAGTGGCCAAAGGGTGAATTATCAACAGAATTTCACTAATCTGATTATTGACAAAACTAATTAGATTAGTTATTATATTCACAGAAATAGTTTTGGGGTGTGACGAACATGCCGAGAGCCAATCTTGACAAGCGCAAAATCTTAGAGGCCGCCGGGGCGCTGGCCAACGAGATCAGCGTCACCCGGCTGAACCTGAAGCAGCTGGCGCAAAAGCTGAACATCCAGCCGCCCTCGCTTTACAACCACGTGCAGAGCCTGGATCACCTGCGGTCCGACCTGATGGCATACGGCTGGCAGCAGGCGGGGGAACGCATCGCGGAAGCGCTGATCGGCGTTTCCGGCGACGAGGCCATCCGCCGCGCCTGTCAGGTGTTTTACGATTACGCGGAGGAAAACCCGGGCATTTTTGAGGCCATGGCCTATTGCAACCGGGACAGCGACAGGCGGAAGGACGGCGCGCCGGACCGGCTGACGGAAATACTGCGGCGGCTGTGCGAGGCGCGGAGCATCCCCGAAGCCGACGTGCCCCACGTGCTGCGGCTGTTCCGGAGCTTTTTGGAGGGCTTTGCCCTGCTGACCCATCACGGCGCCTTCCCCAAGGACGGCAGCGCCCGGGAGAGCTTCCGCTACGGCGTGGAATTCCTCATCGCAGGGATACACCGGCTGGAGGAGGAAGGGTAAAATTGGAGTTTGTCGAGGTAACCCTGTAGGGGCGGGCACTGACCGCCCGTAGCCGTAATCATCTTGACCAGCTTCAATTTGAGGGTGTTTTACGGGCGGTCAGTGCCCGCCCCTACAGCCCGACAAATCCCCCTTTGCCCACCCAAATGAAAGGATACATCATGGAAAAAGACACATGCTCCCCCACCGGGGGCCGGACAGAGCAGTTGGCGGCGAAATATCTGTTTCTCCGCGAAACGCTTTTAAAGAATTATCAAAAGGGCAAAGCCCTCTACCGCGCGGCGAAGCTTACCACCGCCGCGGTTTTTATCGCCTACACGCTGATCGCCGCAGCCGTCGCGAGACATACCGGGCGGCCCATGGGGCAGCTGGTGACGTGGATCATCCTGCTCTTTCTGATCGTCTTTCTTTTTGTGGCGGCGGATTACGCCCGCTGGCTGCTGGAGGACAAGATGATCCCCTGGCTGAAGGACGACGGGGCGCCGGCATACGACGGATACGACCTCTTCAAAGAAGACGAGGACGACGAAACGGAAGAACAGGAGGACGACGAGGAATGAAAAACATCTGGCTGATTTTCAAACGGGACGTCAAAAAGATCGCGTCCAATTCCATGGCGATCATTTTAGCGGCGGGCGTGCTGATTTTGCCCTCGCTGTACGCGTGGGTCAACATCTACGCCAACTGGGACCCTTACGGAAAACAGAGCACCGGCAATATGAAGATCGCGGTGATGATCGAGGACAGGGGCATTTCCTTCCGGGATATCGACATCAACATCGGCGATAAGATAGAAGAGAACCTGAAGGCCAACGACGTGATCGACTGGCAGTTCCTTTCCAAAGAGGAAGGCATCCGGGGCGTGAAGGCGGGCGACTACTACGCGGCCATTGAAATTCCGGAGGGCTTCAGCGAGTCGCTGGCCAGCATCGTCACCGACCATTTTGAGCCGCCGCGCATCACCTACTACGCCAACGAAAAAAAGAACGCCATCGCCACCAAAATCACGGATAAGGTGGTGCAGACCGTGCAGGCGGAGGTAAACGAGACCTTCATCAAGACCATCGCGGACGTGGTCAGCAAGGTGATGGGCGCGGTGATGCCCGCCCGGGGGGACGAAGCCACCGCGGAATCGCTGGTGAGCGACATTGAACTGGCCAAGAACAGCCTGCAGGGGCTGAAGGAGACCATCGACAGTCTGGAATCCGTGATGACGCTGGTCAAAAGCGTGGCGGACGCCGTGCCGGAGGAGGACGTGCAGAAGCTGTTCACCGACCTGAACGCCACCGTGACCAACACCGAAAACGCGGTAAAGGTGACGCGGGTCTCCGTGGACAGCCTGACCGCCTCGGTGGATACCGTCCTTTCCGCCTCCGCCTCGCAGCTGGCGGACGCGGCGGACCGGCTGAGCGGCATCGACAACCTGCTCAGCGCGGCCGCCTCCACCCACCTGAAGAGCGCCTCCGAAACCGTAAAGGCCAATGCGCACAACCTTTCCGCGCTGCTGACCTCGCTGGAGACGGTGCAGAACGCCCTGCCCGGCGGCGTGACCGGCCTGGACGACCTGCTGTCCCGCCTGCGCGCGGTGCAGACCGACCTTTCCGACGCGGAGGGCGACATTTCCTCCGCCATCAATGGCGGCGCGGCCAATCTGGCCTCCCGGGGCGTCAGCGGGAAGCTGTCCTCCATCTCCTCCGCTCTCAGCTCCCTCAGCGCCGATTACAACGGCAAGGTAAAGCCCGCGCTGGATACCGCGGTGGATTCCCTGCTGAATGTGCTGGAGGATCTCTCCGGCATCCTCTCCGCCGTCAACGGCAGCGGGGAGCTGACCGCGCTGGCCGCCGCCGTCAACCAATCGGCGGACAACGGAACGGATATCCTGAAAAACCTCTCTTCCCTGCTGGGCGGCTTTACCGCGCGGCTGGACCGTCTGGCCGGGCTGATGGGCGGCATGACGGACAGCGAATCCCTTAACATCTTCTACAACCTGATGGTCAGCAACGGCGACGAGCTGGGCTCCTTTCTGGCCAGCCCGGTCAGCGTGGATACGGACACGGTCTACGGCATTGAAAACTACGGCTCCGCCATGGCCCCCTTCTACACCACCCTGGCCATCTGGGTGGGCGGCATCATCCTGATCGCCATCTTCAAAACCAACGTCAAAAAGAAAAAAGAGATCGGCGACGTGACCTTTACGCAGGAATATTTCGGCAGAGCCGTCACCTTTGCGGCCTTTGCGCTGGTACAGGGGCTGATCGTCTGCCTGGGCGACCTGCTGTTCCTGAAGATCCAGTGCCGCCACCCGCTGCTGTTTTTGCTGACCGGTATGCTGGCGTCGTTGGTGTATTCCTTCTTCATCTATTCCATCGTCGCCGCCTTCGGCGATATCGGCAAGGCCATGGTGGTGATCCTGCTGGTGGTGCAGCTGGGCGGATCCGGCGGCACCTTCCCCATCGACGTGACGCCCGCGTTCTTCCGGGCCGTGAACCCCTACCTGCCCTTTACCTTCGTCATCAACGCCATGCGGGAATGCGTGTGCGATACCTGGGGCGCGGATTACTGGATGGACCTGCTGAAGCTGTGCGCCTATATCCTTGCGGCGCTGGCGCTGGGCCTGCCGGTAAGGGCGCTGTTCCGCAAGCCCGTGCGGTTCTTCTCCAAAAAGGTGGAGGAGACCGGCCTGCTGTGACAGGCATTCGGCATTCAAAAAAGAGGGATTTGTCGCGCTGTAGGGGCGGGCACTGACCGCCCGATAAACGCCC
>CAMJYF010000223.1 GCA_946409885.1 uncultured Clostridia bacterium
GATCAGGCAAAGAACTACGAAAAACATATCCCAGGCTTTTTCGCCGGTTGATTTTTGGTTCCGAAACAACGGAATGGATCGGACGAGCCAACAAAAAAACGCCGGAAGGCGTTTTTTTGTGGAATGAAGTCGCCCCTTGCGGGGCTGATGAAGACGCTTTGCGAATGAAGCAATGAAGACGCTCCTGCAGAGCTAATTGTTTTATGGGGCGACTTCACTTCATCAGGCAGCAGCGCTGCCGTCTTCATTAAGCGCTGAAGGCGTTGTCTTCATTAGCACGAAGCGCGTCTTCATTAAAGATTGCGTGTGGTTTGCCGAAACATTTCAATGGATCACGAGCCAAAGCGAAAATCCTGTCGATATTTGTTCGCAGGATTTTTTTGTATTTTTCATTCTTCCGGATTGTTCATTTTTTGCTGAATAACCTGTTGATTGTTGCATTAATATAGGTTATACTATCCCTGCGAGCGATTGCTCATTCTGTGTATCTGAAAGGTATCGCCGGAACACCGTTTGGCAGGGACGCGATACGAAGGGAAAGAAAAGCTGATGATGACGAATCAAGATCATTCATTTATCACTGCCCTGATCTCACCGGACCGCTCGTTCGGTGAGGTCCCCTTTTATTGGTGGACGGGAGACAAACTGAACAAAGAACGCCTGACGCGGCAGCTGGAGGCGCTGGCGGCCAAGGGCGTGGCGGGCGTGCAGATCAACTACGCCCACATGGACCGGGGCGGCGAAAAGGGCCTTTCCTACGGCGGGGCCGGCAGGACCATCCCCGGCGACCCCGCGCAGTTTTCCGAAGCGTGGTGGGAGATGTTCTCCCATGCCGCCCGGGAGTGCGAACGGTTGGGCATGGGTATCGGCGTGGGGGACTACACCCTGGCCTGGATCGGCAACGGCTATTTTACGGACCGGCTGGCCCATACCCCCGGCATGAACGGCCGGGAGATGACCTGCGAAAAGCGGCTGCTGCACCCCGGCGAGGAGGAGGCCATCGGCGGGGACGTGATCGCGGCGGTGGCCTATCCGGACGAAGGCTGCGCCCTGCCGGATATCCTGTATACCGAAGAAGCAGGCTGGCTGCGCCCCCTGACTGAAGAGCGGGAGGCGTATATCGTCAGCGGCCATGAAAAGCCCCTGTCCTTCGACCCCATGCACCCGGACTGCGGCAAAACGCTGGTGGACCTGTTTTTTAAGGAGTTTGAGCGGCGGCTGCCGGACCTGATACCCGGTACGCTGAACTACTTTTTCCAGGACGAGCTGCTGTTCGGCTGCGATGTGAAGCGCCTGTGGCGGGAGAACCTGCGGGAAGGCATACAGAAAAAATACGGTTACGACGTGCTGGGCTTTCTGCCCCACCTGTTTTACGACCTGGGGGATTTTACCCCCAAGCTGCGCATGGACGTGGCGGACGTGCGTTCGGAGCTGATGGAGGAGGGCTATTTTAAGCCGGTCTATGACTTTCACGCCTCCCGGGGCATGATCTACGGCTGCGACCAGTCCAGCCGGGGCAAGCGGCCGGATGAGTTCGGCGACTATTTCCGCGCCGTGCGCTGGTTCACCGCGCCGGGCAACGATACCCCCGGCCGGGCGGCGGACATGATCAAGGTGAAGGTGAACAGCTCCATCGCCCACCTGTACGGCAGGCCCCGGGTGTGGCTGGAGGGCTACCACTCCTCCGGCTGGGGCACCACGCCGGAGAGCATCACCGCGCCCACCAGCGACAACTTCCTCTTCGGGGCCAACCTGCTGAACCTGCACGGCCTGTATTATTCCACCAACGGAGGCTTTTTTGAGTGGGCCCCGCCGGATTTCCACTTCCGGATGCCCTATTGGGACGATCTGGAGCAGTGGCTGCTGAAATACAAGCGGCTGGCGGCGCTGCTGACCGCGGGAACCCACCGCTGCGACGCGGCGATCTACTACCCCGTCTCCTCCTGCGACTACGGCGAAAACGCCGGGCAGTGCGTGGGGGCCACCTTCGCGGTGGCGGAGCACCTGATGGAACACGGGCTGGACTTTGACTTTATCGACCACCAGTCGCTGGAGCGGGCGGACTGCGCCGGGGGCACGCTGAACGTGGCCGGCGAACGGTACCGGGCGCTGCTGTTCTGCGGCGTGGACTGCGTGCGGTATTCCGCCGTGCAAAAGGCGAAGGAAATGCTGGATAACGGCGGAACAGTGGTGTTTTTCGGGATCCTTCCCTTTGCCTCCGACCGGGCGGGCAAGCACGACGCGCTGCTGGAAGAAGAACTGCAGGCGATGCTGAAAAGCCCCCGCAGCCTGCTGACGGACGACGCCGCGGCGCTGCTGCCCTTTTTGAACGGGCGGATCACCCGAAGCTTTTTGCCCGACGCGGACTGCCCGGGGCGGGTGTACGCCGCCCGCCGCGTGAACGGCAACGAAAACCTCTTTTTCGTGCGATACGCCCCCAAGGGGAGCGTGTGCCGCTTTGAAGCCACCGGCACGCCCTATCTGCTGGATGCCTACACCGGAGAGGTGGCGCTGCTGACACGGACGGTGGCCAAGGACGGCTTCACCTTTATCAGGATGCCGCTGGACAAAAATGAGGATACCCTGATCCTGTTCACCGATGAGACCGTCGTCTATGACCGGGAGATCGATACCGCCGGGCCGGAGGAGCCGGAAACGGTGCGGGTGGCGGAGCCTGACGGCGAGTGGCGCGTGACGCTGCTGCCCACCCTGGACAACACCTACGGGGATTTCTACCTGCCCGCGGGGGGCGTGATCGGCCCGCAGGCACGGTTTTTCGACTGCGCGGCGGCGGAGGGAACAACGGAGGACGGCGCCTACGCGTTCACCGGCTTGGCCTACTGTCAGGACCTCTCCGTCAGAAAGCTGGAAACGCCGGGACAGACCGCCTTTGTGTGCGAATACCTGACCGCCACGCCCAAGGCGGCCGCCAAGAAAAAGTTCCATCTGAAAGAGAACGAATACCGCTTCGCTCCCCTGCCGCTGCATGGCCGCTACGGCTACGTGTGTACCGACGACTACGAGACACGCCTGTGCGAGCAGGGCCACCACGGGCTGAAGGGAAAGCTCTACGACGACAACCTGTATTTCCGGGAGGACTGCGTCTTTGTGACTGACGTTTACGCGGAACAGGACGCGGAGGCCTTTTTGCTGCAAGGGGGCTACCCGGCGGAAAAGCTGTTTTTGAACGGCGAGGAGATCGCCCCCGACACGGAGACGGTGCGGCTGCGAAAGGGCCGCAACCGGGTGGTGACCGGCTTTGTGTACGACCGGGAACGCTGCCCCGATTACCGCAACCGGGGCGAGGTCAAACGGGCCACGCTGCGGTTCGCCAGAACAAAAACGCCCCGGGCGACGGGCATCCCGCTGGCGGTTTCCGCCTTTGCCAACCCGGATTACTACCGGTTTTGCGGCGTGGACGCGCGGGGGGACCTGTTCCGCTATCGCTTTGGCGCCGTGCCCGGCTTTGCGGGCTTTACCGCCAACGTGTTCGGGGAGATCCTTTCCGCGGAGGCGGACGGCATTCCCCTGCAGGTGACGGCGGAGGGCGAGGGGAACTTCGGCGGCAGCCGGTACCGCGTGACGGCGGCTGCTCCCTTCCGCCGCATCCCGCAGGTGACGTTCACCCTGCGGGCGCGGGAAGGATATGCCTTTACCGCCGCCCTGCCGGAGCCCTTTGACCTGCTCTGCGCCGACAACGGCCTGCTGCCCTGCGGGGATACCTCCCGGATGGGGGCGCTGGTGAACTATTCCGGCAAGATCCGGTACACCCGGACGATCGAACTGGAAAAGATAGAGCTGGACGAGCGGTTTCTATTGGAGATCGGCGACGCGGGGGCCACGGTGCGGGCGGAGCTCAACGGCAAAACCGCCGCGGTATTCACCTACCGCCCCTTTACGGCGGATATCACCGAATACGTGGTGAACGGCGAAAACGAGATCAGCCTGACCGTCTCCAACACCCTGTGCAACCACTATGCCACCGTGCCGTCCTATTATTCCAACTTCCCCCGGGACGCCAAAAGCGGCCTGATCGGGCCGGTGAGGATACGGACGGTGAGATGTTGTTGAGAGCGGAGAGTGTTGTTGAGAGCGGAGTGCGGAGTGCGGAGAGCGGAGATTTGCAGCACGGCGACCCCGCGCCGCTGCAGTGCGGCGTGGGGCGTATTACGCGGTCATTCCAGGCAAAAACAACATAAAGAACGACGTTTTTCAATAAACAATCAACCCGGCGCTGCCAACCGAAAGGGATTGGCGGCGCCGGGGCTTTTTGTAAATGGAATGATTCATTTATTATTCAAATTATTTAATTGCCGAAGTAATCAAAAGAACCGGGCGGTACGCCCGGTTCCGTGTGGTGGTGCGCCATAAGGCGGGGT
>CAMJYF010000224.1 GCA_946409885.1 uncultured Clostridia bacterium
GAGGGGACGGAAGTGACCGTCTTCGGCGCGGACCACGGCGCGTTCATCGGCGTGGACGAGATCGCGGAGCAGGCCGGACTGATCAATTACGAGGTGATCTGCGGCCTCAGCCGCCGGGTCCCCAGGATTTACCTGAAAAACAATGAGATCATAGAAGTTACGGATTATATGCTGTAACCGGGAGGAACTATCATGGCAAGAGTTAAAAAGTATAAGATCATTCTGTCTGTTCTGCTGGTCGTGCTGATCGGCGTGGGCGTGGTCACGGTCACCGGCGTGTTCGACATCAACAAGCTGGTGAGACAGCATGAGGAGGCGAACAACGAGGAGCTGCTTTCCACCTATGAGGACGTGTTTCTTCCCATGACCGGCGAAAACAGCCCCCTGCTGAAAACCGACGTGGAGAACATCTATTACGCCATGGATACCCAGGGCAACGTGAATTTCTATCAGGCGGAAAACGGCGGGCTCACCATGATAGAGGAGAGCGGCAGCTTTGAGGTGAAGGCCCCCTGCAGCGGGCAGGAGATCCCCGCGGTGATCCACTATATCGAGCTGCCGGAGCGGACCATCGGCTACGGCCTGTACACCAACACCCTGTACGACGGCGTGTACCTTTATGACTACGCCTTTTTTAAGGTGACGGATATGTTCCCGGCTTTTGCCGGGGAATCCGATCTGCTGATGCTGCTGGACGTGGACAAATCCCGCTTCTATCAGGACGACAAGGTGTTCAGCGAGGCCTTTTACCTGTATTCGGACCACACCTGCAGCCATTTCCTGAACGAGAACCAGCGCATTGTGGATATGAACGCCCGCATGCGCACGGACTATAAGATGTTCACCTCGGATATCCTGGGGCAGACCGGCAACGTGCTGTTCTTCTCCTCCCGGTTCTACACCGCCTATGAGGACAGCGACCAGATCGACATCCTCACCAGCGGCGGCTCCGGCGAAAACGTGGATAACGTGCAGTACATTGTGGACGTGGCCTCGCTGCATATGTGGGAGACCGACGCGGGCGTGTACTATCTGGCCAACACCGAGGGCGGTTTTGCCCTGCGCCGGTATGACGGCGAGAACACCGAGGATATCCGTTCCTTTGAGGGCTCGCTGGCGGACGACTACCTGATCGACGGCCAGTACCTGCTGAACAAGGCCACCGGCGAGATCTACGGCGTGCTGTCGGGCGAGACCAAACAGCTGGATTACAGCCGCTTTAAGAAGGGCTTTGCGCCGGACCTGTTCTCCATCAGCGAGAACGGCGTTTACTGCATCGTGCGGGGCTCCAACAACCGCAACAAGCCGGTCATCGGCATGACCGATTTTGTGGCGAACACCATGACGGACTATGAGGACGACGTGTTCGGTTATACCGCCGCGCTGCACGTGCAGAACGACGGCACCGTTATCGTCTCCGCCGCCACCGGCGCCAGCGCCTCCTCCTATTATCAGCTGCTGGGCATGGTGGGCCGCAAGCTGGACGCCATGGAGCGATCCGAAGACGAGCCCTATAACGCGGAAGTGAACGTGGCGGGGTGATTTTGAGAGCGGAATGCGGAGTGCGGAGAGATGTGCTGCCCGGCGTGTAATGCACTGTCCGGCGTTCGCTGACAGACTTCCGGCCAATCACCACCCACTAACCACTAATCACTATCCACTAATCACTAATCACTGATTTGCCGGGAAAGGAGGCGATCGGGATGGGCACAGAGGATTTCGGCGTGATTTTATTTATCGTTCTGATCGTCGCCTTTATCGCGTATATCGCGGCGGCGGCCATGCGGGACAAAAAAAGGCGGCTGCCGGAGCCGGCGGAGGACCCGGAGGGGCTTCCCGTTCCGCCGGGAACGGCCGGTTCCGCCCCGCAGGAATACTGCTATTCCTGTATGGCAAAGCTCTCCGGCGGGGAAACGTCCTGCCCCTCCTGCGGCAAGCCGCTGTCCCTGCGGGGGCAGCCTTGGCAGCGGACCGCCGGAACGACCGTGGCGGGCCGGTATCTCATCGGTCTTGCGCTGGGGGAGAGCCGCTCCTCCGTTACCTATCTGGCCCGGGATCTGCGGCTGGAAACGCGGGTGCGCCTGCGGGAGTATTACCCCAGGGAGCTGGCCGCGCGGGACGCCTCCGGCGCCGTGACCGTCGCGCCGGGCAGCGCCGAAGCCTTTGAAAAGGGAAAAGATCTGTTTTTACGGGAGGCGCGGCAGCTGAGCCGCCTGAACGGGATCTCCTCCGCCGCGGAGGTCAAAGACCTGTTTGAGGCCGACGACGCCGCCTGCGCCGTGACGGAATATGCCGAGGGCCAGCCCCTGACGGAGTGGCTGGCGGAAAACGGCGCGGTCCCGCCGGAATATACGCTGGCGCTGTTCGCGCCCGTGCTGCGGCAGCTGGAGCGGGAGCAGGCCATGGGGCTCACCCGCTGCAACCTTTCGCCGGAAAGCTTTTCCGTCTGCGACGGCGTACTGAAGCTGGAGGGGATCGGCGCGCCCGGGGGGCGCGTTTCCACCTTCCTTCACGACGGCTTCGCGCCGGAGGAGCTGTACCGCAAAAGCGGGGAGCCGGGCCCCTGGACGGACGTGTATTCCGTCTGCGCGGTCATGTACCGCTGCCTGACGGGCGTTTCGCCGGACCAGGCGGGCGACCGGGTGTACCGGGACGGGCTGCGGTCCCCGTCCTCGCTGGGCGTTTACCTCAGCGCCGCCTTTGAAGAGGCCCTGATGAAGGGGCTTTGCATTTACCGGGACGACCGTTTCCCGGATTGCGCCGCGCTGTTCCGGGCCATCTACCGGAACCGGAACGCCGCCTCCGGGCGGGATTCCTTCTACAGCCCGATCATCGACCCGGTAGGGGAGGCTGGGGAAGGAACGGACGGATTCGCGCATATCTTCCAGCCGGAGGATCACGACGTGGATGCCATTCCGAACTCATAACAAAGGGGAAGACAAATGAAAAACAACAGAAAAGCGGCCGCCGCGCTGGCGGTTCTGGCGGCCATGCTGCTTTGCGCCGCCTGCAATATGGAAAAAGCCTTCGATCTGCAGTATGACAGAACGGGGCAAACGGCTGCCGTGACCGACGCGGCGGCGCAGCCGACCCAGCTGCCGCCGGAGGGAACCACGCTGCTTCCCACCACGCTGCCGGTGACTGAGGCGGTCACGACGGCGGCGCCCACTACGGTGCCCCCCACCACCGCCCCGCAGCTGTCCGCGCAGGAGGTCATCGACCTGTACGCCAACGCGGTCAATCTGACCCGCGGCTATCAGGGGACGCTCAGCGTTCACCACACGGAGACCTTCTCCGGCGACGTGGTGGAGGCTAAGCCGCTGGGGGCGCTGGCCACCACGCTGGCCAACACGGTGATGGGCATGATCAGCGATCCCCACGACGCCACCCTTACCTTTACCAACGGCGTGGGCGTCAATGAGGACGGCGAGACCGTGCCGATCCTGCTGCCAAAGGCGGGGGCCTTTTCCCTGCCGGCGGAGGGCGTGCGCAACGCGTTTATGGATACCGCCAACGGCATGCGCCACGTGGTCATCAATCTGGTGAGTGAAACGGTGGATTACGGCGGCGTGCCCTATTACAATTCCGGAGCCATCGGCTATCTGGATACCTCCCGGCTGAACTTTAAGGTGGTGCAGATCAACTCCTGCGAGATCACCTACACCGGCTCCGTCATCGACGCCTACATCCGCGACGACGGCTATCTGGACAGCGTCACCTATACGGTCAACCTGCACGTGGCCGCCGGCGTCACCGGCCTTGGCATCACCGGCAGCGGCGTGATGGAGGGCGTGGAGAACGAGACGTGGGATATTCAGTGGTAGAGCGGAGAAGGCAGCACGGCGCCCCTGCGCCGTTATAATTCGGAATTCGGAATGCGGAATGCGGAGTTATATAGGCGGTAGAAATTTCAGAGCGGAGTGCGGAGAGCGGAGATGCAGCAAGGCGTGTCACGCGTTTCTGACGAAGCGGCAAGACAACACGGGGCATCACGCCGTCAAAAAGCAGCGGCTGCGCGGCGCGCGGCAATGGCAGGCGGTCTGTTATGCGTCGGACGTGCCGTGAAGGATTTCCGTCCGGTCGTTATCGGTTCCCGGCTTTCCGCACGATCTGTCGGCAGATTGAATATAAAACGTCCCCGAGGGAAATGACCGTTCCCTTCGGGGATTTCTTTATGCCATGCCGCGAAGTTGTTTCGTCCGGAAGGACGGTGTGATATGGCGTGAGATGATGTTGTTTCGTCTGGAAGAGACGGCGTGATACGCCGTGCGGCACAGGCGCCGCTGCACTACTGCCTATTGCCTTGAAACGGCGCAGGGGCGCCGTGCTTCATTCCCTACTGCCTATAACTCCGCATTCCGCATTCCGC
>CAMJYF010000225.1 GCA_946409885.1 uncultured Clostridia bacterium
ATGCCGGGGAAAAGGTGGATCAATATCACCTTTGACGAGAGTACGGAACGGGACGTGGTCTTCCGGCTTTTCGACCAGGCGGTCGCGGCGGGAAGGGAACACGGCTATACCTTCGTCCTGGGCTCGGCGCCGTCAGACGGCGGCGGAAGCTGGCAGGAAACGCCGCTGCCCTTTTCCGGGCGCGCTGACCGCACGGAGAGGGAGCAGCTGCCGGAAAAGCTGCGGGAAATGCGCCGCCTGTACCGGGAGGGAAAGATCGGCACGTTTGAGTACGGCGAGGGCGAGTACGTGCACAACTGCGAACCCATCTGGCCGGAGATCACCTACGGCGAGCCGGACCACTGGCGCAACAACATGTATTCCACCTTCTACTGCACCCATTCGCTGGGGCCCATCCTGCACATCACCGGGCTGCGCCCCGTCTCCGTCGTCGGCTTTGAAAGCGGCAATAACGACCGCCGCTTCCGTCAGGGCAGCCGCGCCGCCAGCTTCGGCATCGAAATGGTCACGCTGGAAAACGGCGCGCTGGTAAAAAGCATCCACGGGGGGCTGTATAAAAACAACATCTCCTACGTGGTCTACGGCTCCAAGGGACGCATGGAATCCGCCCGGGAGGACGCGGGCATGCAGATGTTTGAACGCATCTACGTGAACGCGGACGAGACGGAGGGCGACTACGAACACCCCGGAAAGGTGGAGACCTACCTGCCCGCCGAGCGGGAAACGGAGAGCAAGGCCTTCGGCCACGGGGGCAGCGACTTCTGGTCCATGCACAACTTTATCGAAAAGATCCGGGGCGACGAAACAGCGGATACCATCGACGTGTATGAGGCGATGGATATGTTTTTGCCCGGCCTGTTCGCCTTCCGCTCCATCCTCAATAACGGCGCTTCCATGGACATCCCCAACCTGCGCGACCCGGCGCAGCGGGACCAATGGCGGAACGACACCGCCTGCACCGACCCCAACGTAGCGGGCGACCAGCTGCTGCCCACCTGCAAAACCGGCACCCCCGATATCCCCCTGTCCGTCTACGACGCCGTCCGCGAGAAATGGGAAACCCTCCTCGCCAAACGGGAAACCCCGTAGGGGCGGGCACTGACCGCCCGTGTATTCCCTCCGGAAAAATCGTATGTGCTGCCACCGACCGCATCAAATTACCCCTGTAGGGGCGGGCACCGACCGCCCGTGTGTTCCCTCCGAAAAAATCGTATGGGCTGCCACCGACCGCAGCAAATTACCCCTGTAGGGGCGGGCACTGACCGCCCGTGTGTTCTTCCCGGAAAAATCGTATGGGCTGGCACTGACCGCCCGTATATCCTCCCGAGAACCCAATATGGGCGGACGCCGACCACAACCAACCATACCCCTACGGAATCATATCAATTGAATGGTAACCCCATGAACACCATGAAAGATATTCATCCAAAGAGAAAACATAACCGGCTCCGGCATTTCGATTATTCTTCTGTTTCCTCGTATTTTATTACCATCTGCACAGCAGAAAAGAGGAATCTCTTTTGGGCGGAAACCTGTGACGGAACGTTATCCGAAAAAGGATTGATCGTTGAAGAAGAGATTCTCGCGTTACCGCACAGATTTTGTTTGACCAGCATAGACAAATACGTGATTATGCCGGATCATGTCCATTTAATCATCACGTTATTCGACTCCCTCGTAGGGGCTGACACGGATCGCCCGCAACCCGCCGCCGATTTCCCGCAGCCCGGTGCCGACCGTCCAAACATTAAAAATGTGGTCGGATGCCTGAAAGCGAAGATAACAAAACGTATCGGCCATGGCGCATCGGTATGGCAAAAATCATTTTACGACCACGTTATCCGAAGTGAAAAGGATTACGCAAACGCTTGGGATTATATCGACAATAACCCGGTTGCGTACATCTGTTCCAAGGAAACGTAACAGACGTTACGAATCCCCCCATAGGGGGGCCTGGATGTTGCGAGGGCGGTCGGTGCCCGCCCCCACAAGGGGGGTCCGGTTGTGCGAGGGCGGTCGGTGCCCGCCCCCACGGGGGTACCGGTTGTTGCGCGGGCGGTCGGTGCCCGCCCCCACAGGGGGGGTCCGGTTGTGCGCGGGCGGTCGGTGCCCGCCCCTACAGGGGTATCGGTTGTTACACGGGCGGTCGGTGCCCGCCCCTACAGGGGTACCGGTTATTGCCCGGGATCTCTCCGCACTCCGCCCTCCGCACTCCGCTCTCACTCCCCCTCCTCACTCATTCCGAATTCCGCACTCCGCATTCCGCATTGTCATTTCCATCTGCTCCGCCGCTTCCCAGCCGTAGCGGCGGGGTTTTTGTTCGGAAACGGAGATCAGGCGGCGGCTGGCGGGCAGAAAGCGCAGCTTTACCCCGGTCTCCTGCGTCAGGCACACCTGGCCGAACAGCCGGTTCTTGGTCACGTTCAGCAGGCCGTTCCAAAGCGCCCTGTCGCCGGGGGCGGGGTTCAGGCGGGTGTAGTGCAGCACCACGTCCGCCTTGTTGGTGATATCGGCGGAGCCGGATACGTCGTCGCTGGCGAAATCCAGGTTGCGGTCCCGGGCGGCCTTTTTGCGCACGTGGGCCACCAGCACCACGCACACGTTGTAGCGCATGGCCAGCCGCTTCAGCCTGCCCGCAAAGCGGCTCTGGCGCAGGTACAGGTTGTTCTGGTCACCCACCGCCTCCATCACGGTCATCAGGTTGTCGATGAACACCGCCTTCACCCGGTGGCTCAGGATCGCCCGCTCCACCGTGTCGCACAGGGCCTCCGGCGTCACCCCCTCGTCGGAAACGTCGCCGCCCCGGTACAGCAGCATCCTCTCCCGGTACCATTCGCTGACGGCCCGCTCCACCCCCGGGGGCACCAGGGCGGCGTCCGATCCGCCGCTAAGGGACAGGTTCTCCTCCCCCGCCAGCTGGCAGTCCAGCAGATACTTGAAACGGCCCTCCGAAAGCTCGCCGGAATAGGCGAACACCTTCAGCCCCTGGTCCAGCGCGGCGCAGATCATCTGCGACATCAGGGTGGATTTGCCGCTGCCCCGCTCGCCGGACAGCACGATCAGCTCCCCCATCACCAGCCCGCCGGTCAGCCGGTCCAGCTCCGGCAGGTAGGTGGCCGCCTTTTCGATGGCGTCCACGGGCTCGTGGGCCACGTCGGCCAGCGCCACCACGTTTTCCACCGCGGGCGGCTGGGCGTTTTCCACGCATTTCACCAGCGCCTGCGCGCCGTAGCGCACCAGAATATCGTTGGCGTCCTTTTCGCAC
The DNA here is from genome assembly GCA_946409885.1 of uncultured Clostridia bacterium. GTDB lineage: Bacteria > Bacillota > Clostridia > Oscillospirales > Acutalibacteraceae > RUG806. The sequence goes on from CAMJYF010000225.1 coordinate 3,266, forward strand.
AGGTAGTCCTGCCGCCGCACCGCCTTTACGGCGGTTTTCGCCCGCCGCAGAATCTCCTCCAGCAGCGTCATGCGGCCGTTTTCCCAATCGCCGAACACCACGATCTCCCGAAAGCTGTTCACCCACTCCGCGCAGGGCTCCCACCAGCGGAAGTTGCCCATGCCGCCGGGCACGGATACCGCGTTTTTAATGCCGGCCTGCGCCAGGCTCATGGCGTCGATCTGCCCCTCGGTGATGATAAGCCTGTCCCGGCCCTTGCACAGGTTCATGCCGAACAGCACCGGCATGGTGCCCCGCTCAAACCACTCCTTCGCACCGCATCCTTTTTTATAGTTCATATCGCGGTATTTCACGGTCCGCAGCGTCCCATCCTGATCACAGCAGGGAAAGACCAGCGTATCCGCACGGCTCCCGTGCTGGTATACGCCATACCGCGCGACCACGCGGCTTTCGATGCCGCGTTCGGCGAAATAACGGAGGGCCTCTTCGCTGAGAGGCTTTTTTTCTGTGGGCTCGGCCAGCGGCCGGTAAGAGACCGCGCTGCCGCCCAGCGGGAAATCGAAATCCCGCGCCAGCTCCACAAAGTGGCCGTGCGCGTCGCAGGAAGCCCGCAGGCAGCGAAACACGCCCTTTTCAATGTTCAGGGCAAAGGTCCATTCGTCCCTGCCCGATCGGCCGCCGCCGCAATAGGGGCATCGGCGGACGGCGTATTCCCCGCCGTTGACGCGATACTCCAGACCGCGCTCCCGCAAAAAGCGGATCGCGTCCTCCTGAGAATAAGTATAACCCATTGTTTCGGTTCCTTTTCTGTCGATTGCCGCGGCTCACCGTTTCGGTTCTTTTGTTGATCAACCGCCCACAGTATAGCACATATCAAAATCCCCCGCGTCCGATTTGCGGGGGATTTTTGAAAAAAGTTGAAAAATTTTTTTACCGGCACACCGGAACCCCCTGTAGGGGCGGGCACCGACCGCCCGCAACAAATGCCCCCTCGTATGGACACGCATCGACAACCCGCGCCCCCCTGTAGGGGCGGGCACCGACCGCCCGCAACAAATATCCACTCATATTGGCGAACGCCGACCGCCCGCGTATCCCCC
>CAMJYF010000226.1 GCA_946409885.1 uncultured Clostridia bacterium
TTGTCGGGAGCCCGGCGGAACCGGTATCAGATGGGCAGGATGCTTTCTTTTGTCTTTGGAGGCTCCACATAAACCGGATCCTCAGGATTTTTCTGGGTCAACTTCATGAAATCCACCTTTTCCAGCGGGGTGTGGGGCATGTCGCCCAGCACATGGATATCACGCGGCACCGAGAATTTGGAGAAATTCTTTTCCACGCAGTCCACCAGCATGTTGTTGTAAACGGCGATGGTATCGGGGGTGATCTCCTGGTCGCCCTTCCGGTAGGAGACAAACATCCGCAGCAGCGGTTTTCCGTCGGCACTAAATCCCTTGGCCAGACATACCTCGTTGACAAAGGGGAATTCCGTCAGCTTCTTTTCGATATCGCTGGGGTATACGTTATAGCCGGAGATGATGATCACTCTCTTTTTACGGCCGGAGAAGAAGAAGAATCCGTCGTCGTCCCGGTAACCCAGGTCGCCGGAGCACACCCATTTTACGCCGTTTTCGTCGGTATAAAGGCCGTCACCCAGCTGCGTGTTGTCGCCGTGATAATAGCCGGACATGATCGTGGGGCCGGAGATGACCATCTCGCCGATCTCACCGTTGGGCAGCTCTTTGTGATTCTCGTCCCAGATCTGCATCGTCACGCCGTACAGGGGCTTGCCGATGGAGTTGGGTTTATACTCCCAGTTGGAGCAGTGGCAGCAGACGGAGCCCACCTCCGTCAGGCCGTAGCCCTGGCGCAGCTTGGCAGGGGAGCCGCTGGCCTCCAGCAGCTTGTTGAAATCATCCAGCCACTTCTGCGGCGCGTCGTCGCCCCCGCAGAAGGCCATGCGGAAATTGCGGAGATATTTGGGGTTGAAGTGCTTGTCGTCCATCAGCTTTTTGAACATCACAGGGATGCCCACCATGGCGATCACCTTGTTGTCGCGCATCAGTCGGGAGACAAGCCCCGCGTCGTACTGCATCAGCGGGATCAGTCTCGCGCCGTTGCACATGGCCATATGGGTGGCCAGGCACAGCCCGAAGCAGTGGAACAGCGGCAGCACGATGATCTCCGCCTCTATGCCGGGCTGGTGGATCCGGTCGATCCGGGAGACGCGGCAGGCCAGTTCGTTGATGGCGCGTGAGGTGAGCATAATGGTCTTGCTCTTTCCCGTGGTGCCGCCGCCGTTCAGATAGACGGCGATCTCGTCGCAGTCGCAGTCCGGCTTTACGTTGGCCCTGGCAAAGCGCTTCACCGCGGCCGTGTATTCCTCCCGGTTTTTGATCTCCGGAAAGATCTTTTTGATGGCGAGCTCACCCAGCCTGGCGCCGTTCGTTTTTACCACGCTGCCGTAGTCGGAGCTGTGGCACACAAGGCAGGGCAGGCCGGATTCGTTGATCACGTCCGCGTGGTTTTTGGAAAGGATATCCAGCACCATGATCATCTTGGAATGCCCTTCCTCGATGGCCTCCTTCAGCGCCTCCGGGGGCAGCAGCGGGTGAACGAAATTGACGATCACGCCGATCTTGTTGAAGGCGTAAAAGGCGGCGATGCTCTGCACCGTGGTGGGCATGAATACCGTCACCACGTCGCCCCTGGTCAAACCCAGTTCGATGCGCGCGTAGGCGGCCAGCGCGTCCACGTCGCGCAGGAAAGCGGATTTATAGATCTTCTTGCCGAAGTGCTGCATGGCATAATACTCGCCGTACATATCGGTGCAGTCCAGCCAGTATTCATAGCAGCTCTGGTTTTCCACCGGCTTCATATTGGTGATTTCCCGGTTGGCGCCGTTGTTCAATTCTTTGTAATCTTCCATATTTCCTCTTCCTGTTTCCCAGTAATTGTGAACTGTTCATTAATAACATCACTTAATATAACACAATTCTGTCAAAAATGCATCGTCCGATTTTGCTATTTTTTAGACTATTGTTGAAAAACAAACAGATTTACAGATTGTACTGCCCGCGGATGAAGGCGCAGATGGCCTTCCAGGCCTGCTTTGCCTCCGGAAAGATCTGATACACGGGATAGGCGTGGAACATCCTGTCGCCGATCAGCAGTTCCGCGTGGACGCCTGCGCCGCGCAGCTTTTCTACCAGCGTTTTCGCGTCGCTCAGCAGCATCTCGTCTCCGCCCACGGTAACAAAGACCGGGGGATAGGTTTCGTCAAATTCCTGAAACACGGGGGAGATGTAGGGGTCCTTCCTGTCGTGGTCTCCCAGCCACATATACAGGCTGCTCTTCATCAGCAGGGTTTTAACGTCCTCCGGGGCGATGCTGGCGCCCTTGATCCCAAAGACGGGGTCCACGCCGTAGTTTTCCACATAGGAAGCGCCTCCGGCCGTCATGTCCAGCCAGGGGCTCATCAGAACGGAAGCCCGCGGCATCTCTTTTCCCAGCTCATGCAGCTTCATCCACAGATTGACGGTCAGGTGGCCGCCGGCGCTGTCGCCGACAGTAACAATGTTTTCGGGTTTGACGCCCTGCTTCATCAGCCAGTCCCATACCGCCACCGTATCCTCCAGCGCGGCGGGGTAGAGGTGTTCGGGCGCGCAGCGGTAGTCGAACTGCACCACGGTGCCGCCGCCGGAGGCCTTGCTCAGCTTCCGGTTCAGCAGACGGTAATAGAACATCATGCGGGAGATATACGCGCCGCCGTGAATGAACAGCACCACATTGTCGCTGGGGTCCTTTTTCTTCCGGAACACCTCTGCCGGCACGCCGTTGGCGGTCGTTTTTTCATATGTATAACCGGGCGGCGCGAAATAATGCCGGAACAGCGGTTCCATACTGCGCAGATCCTTTACGATCTGCTTCTTTTTCTTTTCCACTATGATCGGGTTGACGTTGCCCGCTGCCCTTGCGATATAAGAAAACGCTCTTCCTGCCAGACTTGCCATGGCGTTACCTCCGTTGCTGTCTTTGATTTGTACCTATTATACAAAAATGCTGCCGATAATGTCAAGTTGTAATGTTTATCCATCAGAAATAACGGCGCAAAATAAAACTATTGTTGTTGACTTTTTCTGTCCTTTGCGATATATTATTTTTGTGGAAAAACCACGCAAAATACTATTCGTTGTCAACGGAGAGGGGCTGCATAATTGGAAAAGAACGTTGTTATCGAACTCAGACATGTTTCCGTCTCATTCGACGGGGAGCAGATACTGAAGGATATCAATCTTAACATCAGAAACGGTGAGTTCATCACCTTTCTGGGGCCGTCCGGCTGTGGCAAAACCACGACGCTGCGGATCATTGCCGGATTTCTGGAACCCGACGAGGGGGAAGTGATCTTTGACGGAAAAAAGATAAACGGAATGCCGCCGCACAAGCGACAGGTCAACACCATCTTTCAGCGATACGCGTTGTTTCCGCATCTGAATGTTTATGAGAATATCGCCTTCGGTCTGCGGCTGAAAAAGCTGCCGAAAGACAGGATCGAGGCAAAAGTAAAAGAAATGCTCAGCCTTGTTAATCTGAAAGGCTTTGAGCACCGTAATATCAACTCTCTGTCCGGCGGTCAGCAGCAGAGGGTGGCGATCGCGCGCGCTCTGGCGGTAGATCCCAAGGTGCTGCTGCTGGACGAGCCTCTCGGCGCGCTGGATTTAAAGCTGCGCAAAGATATGCAGGTTGAATTGAAAAAGATCCAGCAAAGCCTTGGCATCACCTTCATCTACGTCACCCACGACCAGGAGGAAGCGCTCTCCATGTCCGATACCATCGTTGTGATGGACGGCGGAAAGATCCAGCAGATCGGTTCCCCCATGGACGCCTATAACGAGCCAGTCAACGCCTTTGTGGCCGATTTCATCGGCGAGAGCAATATTGTGGACGGCGTGATGAAGCAGGACAGGGTAGTGGAATTCTCCGGTCATGTGTTCGACTGCCTTGACGGCGGATTCGATCAGAATGAAAAGGTGGACGTGGTGGTCCGCCCCGAAGACGTGGACGTGGTCCCCAAAGAAAAGGGAATGCTGACCGGCACCGTCACCTCCGTCACCTTCAAGGGCGTCCACTACGAAATCATTGTGGATATCAACGGATTTCTGTGGATGATCCAGTCCACCGATCTTTCCCGGGTAGGAGAGGAGATCGGTCTGTTCATTGAGCCCGACGCCATCCACATCATGAAAAAATCCGAATACTCCGGTATGTTCGGCGATTTCTCCAGCTATTCGGAGGAATTCGACGAGCTTTCTGACGTCAACGCGGGCGTGGAATCGGAGGGCAGCGACGATGACTAAGACGAAATCGGTAGAAGTGGGCAGCAAAAAAGTCAATCTGATCCCGTTCTCCGGATGGATGGTCATTTTTGTGCTGATCCCCATCGCGCTGGTGGTGTATTACGCCTTCACCGGCGTGGACGGCTTTACCTTCACTAATCT
>CAMJYF010000227.1 GCA_946409885.1 uncultured Clostridia bacterium
CCGCTGCCGGAGGTCAAGGGCAGAATGCAGCGGATCAGCGGCGGCGGTATCGCCGTTTACATCGATTTTGCCCACACCCCGGAGGCGCTTTCCGGCGCCCTGCGGGGCTTACGGCGAACGGAAGGCAGGGTCATCACGGTGTTCGGCTGCGGAGGCGGCCGGGACCGGGGCAAGCGGCCGCGCATGGGCCGCGCCGCCGCGGCGCTGTCCGACGCGGTGATCGTCACCTCCGACAACCCGCGGGAGGAAGCGCCGGAAGCGATCATCGGGGAGATCCTCTCCGGTGTGGCGGACCGGGACAGGGTGACCGTGGAGCCGGACAGGGAAAGAGCGATCACCCTTGCGGTCGGCATGGCCCGGCAGGGCGACCGGATCCTGATCGCCGGAAAAGGACATGAGGAATATCAGATCGTATCGGATCAGAAGATCCCGTTCAGCGATGAGGCGGTTGTGAGGAGACTGCTCGGCGCCGGACGGTGACGGGAAAGGATGGAACAGAAAATGGAATTGTGGTTGGCCGTACTGTTGAGCGTTGTGCTGGGGTTTGCGGTTTCCTTCGGGCTCGGTTTTGCCGTGATCCCGTGGCTGCATAAACTCAACTTCGGGCAGACAATACTGGATATCGGCCCCAGCTGGCACAAAAAAAAGCAGGGCACGCCCACCATGGGCGGCATCCTGTTCATCGCGGGGCTGGCCGTCAGCCTGACGGCGGTGCTGGTCACGGATCACCTGCGCGGCGGTTCGCTGCTGACGTGGGGGAGCGATAAGCCCCGGGACGTGATCTACGTGAAGGTGTTCGGCGGCCTGCTGATGGCGGCGGCCTTCGGGTTCATCGGTTTTATCGACGACTATATCAAGGTCATCAAAAAACGCAACCTGGGCCTGACGGAGCTGCAGAAGACCGCCATGCAGTGTCTGGTGATCGTGGCGTATCTCTTTACGCTTTACAAATCCGGCGTCAATTATACGTTCATCCCCTATTACGGCGTGTGGGAAAACAGCGCCGTGTTCTGGGTCGTGGGCGTCGTCGCCCTGTACTGTACCGTCAACGCGGTCAACTTTCTGGATGGCGTGGACGGGCTTTGCACCTCCGTCACCATGGTGGCCTGCGTGGCGTTTTCCGTGTGCGCGGTGCTGATGAAGTGCGCCGGGCTCAGCGTGGTCTGTTCCGCCCTGTTCGGGGCGCTGGCGGGCTACCTCATCTGGAACTGGAACCCCTCCAGGGTCATGATGGGCGATATGGGCTCGCTGTTCCTGGGCGGTCTGGTCTGCGCCTTTTCCTATGCGCTGGACGCTCCCTGGCTGATCCTCTCCGTCGGCGTGGTATATGTGCTGGAATTCGGCTCCGATATCATTCAGATCGCCTATGTGAAGACCCATCACGGAAAGCGTCTGTTCAAAATGGCGCCGCTGCACCACCACTATGAAATGAGCGGCTGGAGCGAAAAAAAGATCTGCCGGGTGTTTTCCATCGTCGGCGCGGTGGGCGGCGCGGCCGCGATCGCTTTGGCGTGGTTTGGCAGAACGATGTGAATTCGGAGTTCGGAATTCGGAATTCGGAATTAAATGAACCAACTCCGAATTCCGCATTGATATCGCTTCCGGCGCGACGGTAAAACACAAAAGAAATGAAGAAAGATCAAGCGGAGAGTTTGGATGGCCAACTCCGAATTCCGAATTCCGAACTCCGCATTGAAATAACGGGGGACTGTTCCAATGGGTTCTATCGGTAAATATATCAAAAAACAGGGCGGCCTGTGGGCCGTCGGGCCGGTGGATATTCTCTTCGCCGTGTTCCTGCTGGCCATTATCGCCATCGGGCTGGTGATGCTGTATTCGGCCACCTATCCCTACGCCTATTATCACGAGAACAATTCCGCCTACTACTTTACGCGGCAGCTGCAGGCGGTGGGCATCGGATTTGTCCTGATGCTCATCCTTTCCAAAATCAATTACCGTATCTTTATCGACGTGGGCGCGCATATCGGTACTATCGTATCCTGGGGACTGCTGCTGGTGGCCCGCTTCCTGATGCCCGCTTATCAGGGCACGCACCGCTGGGTGTATATCGGCCCCATTCAGATGCAGCCCTCGGACCTGGCGAAATTTACGCTGATCCTCACGCTTGCCATGTGGCTGGATAAATACCACAACATTGTCATCAGCCGGCGGCCGATGACCAGCGCGTGGGCGGAGCGGATCAACGAGCGCTTCCATATGCCGCTGATGAACGATTCCGTCAAGATCATCGCTATCTGCGCGGGCATCACCGCCTGTTACGCGGGGCTGGTGCTGCTGGGCTCGCACCTTTCCGGTACGCTGCTGATGCTGATGGTGGGCGTCATTATGATGATTCTGGGGGAGGTCCGCTGGAAATGGTTCGTGATCGGCGGCGCGGCGCTGATCCTGATGCTGGTGATCGCCTATGAGGCGGGCCTGCTGAAGGACTACATGGAAAGCCGCATCGTCGCGTGGCGGAATAAGGATTACGATCCCCTCGGCGCGCGCTGGCAGACCAATCAGGCCCTTTACGCCATCGGCTCCGGCGGTCTGTTCGGACGGGGCATCGGCAATTCCACACAGAAATACCTCTACGTTTCTGAGCCGCAGAACGACATGATCTTCTCCATTGTGGTGGAGGAGCTGGGCTTTGTCGGCGCGGCCATCATCATTCTGCTGTTTGCGCTGCTGGTGTGGCGCGGCGTGGTCATCGGCGTCAATTCCGAAACCCGCTACGGCGCGCTGGTGGCCATGGGCGTGGTGTTCCAGCTGGCGGTGCAGGTGATCCTGAACATCGCGGTGGCGACGGATTCCATCCCCAACACCGGTATTTCGCTGCCGTTCTTCAGCTACGGACGAACCTCCATGATCATGAATATGGCGGAAATGGGGTTCGTGCTGAGCATCTCCCGGACGGCGAAGATACGGAGACGGTAAGGGGGATTTGTAGGGCGTTTTGCGCCCAGTCGGAAGTCGTCAGTCGGAAGTCGTCAGTCTTCAGAGCCGGAGGCTGTAACGTTAAAATTGACGAATTCTTGTTCAAAGATTGGCAATAATGTCAAAAGATCAGACAATACGGTTCCCCATCGAGGACTTCCGACTGATGACTTCCGACTCGTCGAGCTCCGCTCGACAAATCGCCAATTTGAGAAAGCGAAGTGTGACGTTATGAAAATCATGTTTGCCGCAGGCGGCACGGGCGGGCACGTCAACCCGGCGCTGTCCGTGGCGCAGGAGATCCGGGAGCGTTTCCCGGAGGCGGAGATCCTGTTCGTCGGAACAAAGGATAAGCTGGAGGCCACGCTGGTGCCGAAGGCGGGGTTTGATTTTGCCCCTATCGATATCACAGGGTTCCAGCGTTCGCTGGCCCCGGCGGATCTTCTCTATAACCTGGGCACGCTGCGCCGTCTGCTGTTCGTCACGGGCCAGTGCAAAAAGATCCTCCGGCGTTTTCAGCCGCAGATCGCCGTGGGCTTCGGCGGATACGTCAGCGGTCCCGTGCTGCATACCGCCCATCAGATGGGGGTAAAAACCGCCATTCATGAACAGAACGCCTTCCCGGGCAAGACCAATATCGCCCTGTCCCGCTACGCGGACAGTGTCATGCTGACCTACCCCGGGGCGGCCGATAAACTGAAATCCGCGCGGGAACCCGTCCTGACCGGTCTGCCCGTCCGCAGCGAGATCCTGACGGCGGACAGGGAAGAGGCCCGCCAGCGGCTGGGCTTTCCGGAGGAAAAGCTGGTGATCCTTTCCACCGGCGGTTCGCTGGGGGCGGAGGCGCTCAACCGGGTGATGTGCCAGCTGATCCCCGCCTGCGCGGGCAGGGAGTTCGTCTTCGTCCACGGCTGCGGACAGCAGGGGAGCTGGGTGCCGGAAAAACTGAGGGAAAACGGGCTGGATCCGGACAAAACGCCGGGCGTGACCGTGACCGAATACATCTACGATATGGCCTCCTATATGGCGGCGGCGGATCTGGTGATCACCCGCGCCGGGGCAGGCACGCTGGCGGAGCTGCAGGCGCTGGGCAAGGCATCGGTGATGATCCCTTACCCCTACGCCGCGGAAAACCACCAGTATCATAACGCCAGGGCGCTGGCGGATAACGGCGCCGGTATCGTCATCGAACAGAAGGATCTGACCGCGGAACGGCTGAGGGAGATTCTGGAGGATCTTTCCGCCCATCCGGAGAAATACCGCCGCATGGGCCAAAACGCCCGCCTGATGGCCAAATGCGACGCCAAAAAGCAGATTGCCGATATCGTGCTGGGACTGCTGTAAGAGAATCCGGCAAATTGAAGTTTAGCGAGCTGTTGCTCGCTAAACAGTCGTAAGTCGTGAGT
>CAMJYF010000228.1 GCA_946409885.1 uncultured Clostridia bacterium
CCAGTGGGAATCGTCCGCGTTGACCAGCAGCCTGTTTTCTTTTGACATATTGTCCAGCCCCCTTGTTTCGGTGATTTTATCCGTAAACGGATGGTCGTACCGCACCGGCAGCAGCGTCCGGACGGCCGGGAACGCGCCGCTGGCAAGCATTACCGCGCACAGCAGCAGCGACAGACATCTGACGGACGTTTTTCCCTGACCGGAAAACACTGCCGCGCCGCAGAACGCCAGCAGGACGACGGCGAACACGATCGCCATGATCCCCGCCGCCACTTCCGCGCGGTTTGCGTGCAGCAGCACGTTGTTGACAAGGAACACCCCGCCGAAGGCGGCGGCCAGAAAGACGCCGCCGGTGAGCAGACCGTTCCGGACGGCGTGCGTTGCGGCGCGGTTTTTCCGTGCCGCCACCGTGAGGAACGCGGCACAGAGGGCCAGCAGCAGCAAACTTAAACAATAGAGCGGTACGTTCCACGCGGGGAAGGCCTTCCCGAAGGTCCGCAGCCCGCCCCCGGCCAGCAGCGCCCCCAGCAGAGGGTACAGCCAGGCGTTTTCCTGGGAAAAAAGCGGTTGTTTCTTCATTATCATCACCCGCTAACGATCATAGCACACGCCGCGGAAAAAAGCAATAGCGGGCGGGGATTTGCCTGAAGAGGAGAGGTGAAAGATGAGAGATGAAAGGGGAAAGATGACATCCGGACAGGGCGCGGTGCGCTGCATAGGCTCCGTTAAATCACACTTTGCCTCGCTTTTGGCGTGGATCGGGCGTCAGAGGGGAGGGGGCGGGACAATATTTTTTGACGGATGTTCTGTTTGCTCTTGACCTTCCTTTAAAAAAAAGGTATTCTATAGAGAGAATCTACAAGAAGGATCTGTGGCGTATGGTATTCATCTGCTATCCCCGGTGCGGGACATGCCAAAAGGCGCGGGCGTGGCTGGACGGCCACGGCCTGGCGTACGACTGCCGGGATATCAAAGAGAACAACCCGACGTATGAGGAACTGAAAGGCTGGTATGAAGCCAGCGGTCTGCCCCTGAAGCGCTTCTTCAACACCTCCGGTTTGCAGTACAAATCGCTGCGCCTGAAGGACAGGCTCCCCGGTATGAGCGAGGAGGAGCAGCTGGCCCTGCTGGCCAGCGACGGGATGCTGGTCAAACGCCCCATCCTGCTGACGGGCGACCGGGTGCTGGTGGGCTTTAAAGAAGCGGAATACGAAACGCTGCTGTGAAAGAGGGGAAGACCATGTTCCGGATCGGCTTATCCACCTGCGGCAAGTCCTTTGGCGAGGACCTGTTCCGCGCATACCGTCAGGCGGGGATCGACGTGATGGAGATCTCTATGGGGAAAGAGGACTGCGACGCCTTCGATTTCGCGTTGGCGGAGCGGCTTTCCGCCGCGTACGAAGTGCCCCTGTGGTCCTTTCACCTGCCCTTTATGCCCTTTGAACAGATCGATATCTCCCAGCCCGCGCTGGCGGGGGCGACCGTGCCCTATCTGTGCGAGATGATCCGCAGGGGAGCGCAGCGGGGGATCGGGAAGTTCATCATTCACCCCAGCGGCGAGCCCATCGCGGAGGCGGACCGGGAAGCCCGGCTGGCGACGGCGCAGGAGAGCCTGGCCGTTCTGGCCCGGGTGGCTGCGGAAAACGGCGCGGTGATGGCGGTGGAAAACCTGCCCCGCACCTGCCTTGGAAGGGATTCCGGCGATATCCTCCGGCTGCTGGCAGCGGATTCCCGCCTGCGGGTCTGCTTTGATACCAACCACCTGTTGCGGGAGACCCACGCGGATTTTGTGAATACGGTGGGGAAGAGAATCGTCACCACCCACGTTTCCGACTATGACTTCATCGACGAAAAGCACTGGCTGCCCGGCGAAGGCAAGGTGGACTGGTCCGCGCTGGCAACGCTTTTGCGAAACGCCGGTTACGGCGGCGTGTGGCTGTATGAGGTGGGCTTCCAAGCGCCCCGCTCCCGCCCGCGCTCCCGGGACCTGAACTGTGAAGATTTCGTCCGCAACGCAAGGGAGATCTTTTCCGGCGGACCCATCACGACCGTGGTATAAACGGAGGAAAAGAAAACCATGAAGAAGACGATTGCGATTGTTCTGATTCTGATGATGGCGGTGAGTATGATGTCAATCAGTGTAACGGCGGCGGAAACCGCCCTCTACGTGTCCCCGGACGGGAACGATACGGCGGCGGGCACAATCGACGCGCCGCTGAAAACCGTTGCGGCGGCCAAGGAACGGCTGAAAGCGCTGAAGGGCACCCTCGGGGAGGGTGAGAAAGTGACCGTCTGGCTGCGGGGCGGCCGGTACGAATTTGACGACACCCTGTCTTTCACAGCGGAAGACCTGCCGAACGTGACCTACGCCGCTTACAACGGCGAGGAGGTGGTCTTCTCCGGCGCGAAGGAGATCACGGGCTTTCATGAGGAGACCGTCAACGGCGTGCGGACGTTTGTGAAACAGCTGGACGCCGACGACCCCGCCGGGTTCAAATCCCTGTTCCGGGGCGATGACCAGTTGCCCGTGGCCCGCTATCCCGAAACGGGCTATTTCACGGTGAAGAAGACCGCTCCGGAGGACGACCTCTGGACCGAGGAGAACACCCCCTGGAGCATGACCCTCGGCCAGCGCTCCTTCTATGCGGATCCCGCCGATCTGGCGGTGCCCTTTACCAATCCCACGGACGTGCAGGTGCGGATCCTGCACTACTGGCACGACGAGCTGATGTTTTTGACGGGCATCGACCGCGCCACGGGCAAGCTGTCCCTCTCCCGTCCCTCGGCCATGCTGATCCGGGACATCGACCGGTATTACTTTGAAAACGTCTTCGAGGCGATGAACGAGCCGGGCGAGTGGTATCTCAACAACGAAACGGGTACGCTCTATTACGTGCCGCAGGCGGGCGAGACCGCCGACGCCTGCGTGCTGCGCGCTTCGTCGCTGGAACGGCTGGTGGAGATCAACGGCGTCTCCGGCATCGGGTTTGACCGCATCCGTTTCACCGAAACGGACTGGACGGTGCCCAGCCCCAGCGGCTGGTGGGCCGGCTGGCGAACCGATTACGATATCGACGCGCCCCAGGCGGCGCTGGACGTGCGGGGCGTGGTGGAGGTCAATCACGCCGAAAACGTTTCCTTTACCAACTGTGAGTTTACCAACCTGGGCGCGTCCGGCGTGAAATTCCTGAACGGCGTGAAGCACAGCCGGGTGGACAACTGCCTGTTCCGCAATATTGCCGCCACCGGTATTTTTGTCGGCGGCGCCAACTGCCTGCCGGAGGAACCGGACTGCACGGCGGATATCACCGTGACCAACAATCTTGTTACCGGCTACGGGCGCAAGTTCTTCTGCGCCATCGGCATACAGGTGACCTACTGCGACGGCGCGGAGATCTCCCACAACGAGATCACCGACGGTTATTACACCGCTATCTCCGACGGCTGGGTGTGGGGCTACGACTATCAGCTGACGAACCATATCATGATCACCGACAACCTTGTCTACAACATCGGGCAGGGGTGGCTTTCGGATATGGGCGGCATTTATACCCTGGGCATCCAGCCCGGTACGGTGATCCGCGGCAACGTGTTCCACAATATCGCCGCCGATCCGGGCGAGGGCGGCTACGGCGGCTGGGGGATCTATTTCGACGAGGGCTCTTCGCAGATCCTGGCGGAAAAGAATCTTGTCTATGCCTGCGGCAGCGACGGCTACCACCTGCATTACGGCGCGGATAATACCGTCCGCAACAACATCTTCGCCCTCAGCGCGGAGGCGCAGATCCGGGTGGTCTCCCGCTATGAGCACCACAAGACCGCCGATTTTACGGATAATATCATCCTGACGGACGGCAAAACGCCGGTGTTCAGCCATGTGGAGAAAGCGACAGCGGACGCGTTCACCGCGCGGAACAATATCCTGTGGGACGTGACGAACGGCGACAAGGTCTTTTTGATGCAGGGAAGCGAATCGGACAACGCCATGTCGCTGGCCACCGCGCAGCGCAAGGGGATCATCGGCGATAATATCGTGGCGGACCCGCAGTTCGCCGACCCGCTGGCCTTCGATTTTACCCTGAAGGAGACCTCCCCCGCGCTGCAAAACGGCTTTGAGAGCTGGGATTATACCACTGCGGGCACCCTGCCCGGCACGGTGATCGGTCTGAACGGGCAAGGCGGACAGACGGCCTATAACGACCACGCCGTCCACCAGACGCCCCGGGGCAGCAGGGTGAAGCTGGCGTTTTTCAAAGAACTGATCAACCGCCTTGCCGCAAGCCTGCAAAAGCTGCTGCGGATGCTCGGGATCAAGGAGCCGGTGTGCTGAAGGGCAA
>CAMJYF010000229.1 GCA_946409885.1 uncultured Clostridia bacterium
GCGATGGTCTCGCCATAGTCTTTGGTGTAGGTGGCGGGCTGGCCGTTGATGGCAACCGTATTGCCCAGTTGGTCAACAAAGGTCACGGTGCCCTGCTTCTTTTCAAGGGTCAGGCCGCCGTGCTCCAGCATATAAGCCGCGTCCTTGATCGCGTCGGCGCAGGCCACGACATGATTGTTGACGTCGCCCTCATAGGCATAGTCGTTCGGGTCGGCCTTCAGCATGGCGGCGATGGTGGCCTTGGCGCGCTTGACGGAGGCCTCGGTATACATCCAGGCGTCATCGCCTTCGATGGTCGCTTTCACCGCGGCGGCGTCGTTCAGCTTGTCGTAGACGGGTTTGTAGTTGATAACGTACACCGCGCCGGGCAGCTTCATGTCATCGTGATCATTCGAGTTGTAGGTGTCATCATCGCTGAACATGGCTTTCCAGTAATGCCGGAGCGACAGATTGATATTGGAGGAATCAAATTTCTCATAGAAAATATCAGTATCGCCGGTACCGGTATATCTGAAATAGTTCCAATAGTTTCTCCAGGTGTTTTTATTTCCCTGGTTATCCGTCATCATAAAACCGGAATCAACGACAGTACCGTTAAAATGAACCTCATTGGATCCCGCATTCGCCCAGACCTTGTCAAGATCGGTAAGATAATCCCTGTTGTTGCTGGAGCCGTCTTTATAACCGACCCAGAAATTCTGCAGCGGAAGATGGGTACCGCTTGTCGCGTTGGCGAGATAATAGATCGCGCGGGAGTTGTTGGAGCCGTCGCCCACATGGCCCATCATAATGGGAGACCGGGGCTCGTTGTCCTCGTCCTGTCCGGTATAGACAAGGACGGTATTGACGGGCATATACACCCGGTAATAACAATTGTCATACTTGAACTGGATATAGCTGGTAGCTTCTCCGTTCACAGTACTTGCCGCGGGGGCGTAAACAACGCTGTTGTAGCCCTCGGTGGCTTCCTGCGCATAGTGATAGACGGTTTTGTTGAACACCGCGTCATCCATGGAAACGCTTTCAGCGGCATCATATTCGTCGATATGCGCGTTGACCAGCAGCGTCATCTTGTCGCCGATGGCGGCGGCCGCGGCGTCGATCTCGTCCTGCGTGACCTCACGGTTGGCGCGGACGGCCTTGGCGGCGGCCAGGGCGGCGTTGAACTGCTCCTACGTCTGCCCCTCCTGCAGGGTATAATTGCCGTTATCCGCGGCATTGATCAGGGTGTTCAGCTCGCTCTTGTCGTAAACCGTAAAGGTGATGGAAAGGGCGTCCTCGGCGGGCGTGGTCTGCGGACGGCTTCCGCCGTTCATCGTCCAGCGGTTGAAACGGGTGCCGTTATCGGAATGCCACGCGCCGAAGGGTTGGCCTGTGAATCTCTGCGCCGCGCCGATGGTGAAGTTCTCCGTCGGGTTGAAGGTCACTTCGCCGGCCTTGGCGGCGGTGCCCTTCAGAAGCACATATTCGTCGAAGTTGTTCATATCGGAGCCGGTCCACTGGATGTTGCTCCGCCAGACCACGACCGATTCATTGTCGGCAAGGAAATTTTCATTGTCGCCGGATTTATTGCCGAGAATCTGATCGGAACCGCGGCCGTCGTTGGCAAAATCGTAGTGAGAGGAGGAACCGGTCATCTGCTTGCTGCCCTCCGTGCAGGTGCCCTGATGGCTGTAACCGGCAATCAGCGACCCGATCACGTCGCCAAAGCCCGCGCGGTTGGATTCACCCCAGGTGGCGGAGGAGAGCAGCACGCGGAAATCGGTCACGTCGCTGCCGTCGTTCTCGCCGTAGGAGGCGGTCATGTGGCCCATGTAACCCGCGCCCTCCAGCGTCTCGCCCACGTTCAGATAGACGTGGGAGGGATAGGTAAAGGTAAGCTTGCCCGGCTGGGGATCGTACCCGATGGAACCGGAATAGGCGTCCCAGTTGAAGGTAAGGGTGGACAGACCGGTGGTTTTGTCCCACCTCTCCGCGCCGTAAAGCGTGGGATCGGAGAAATAAGAGTCCACGTCGGTCCGGGTGGGGACCCCGCTGATGGCAGCCATGGCGGTCAGGGACGCGCCGAACAGCGTGAATACCATTACAGCGGATAACAGTACACTAAGGGTTTTGCGGAACACGTTTTGTCTCATACGAATGATCCTTTCTGATTGATAACATTTACATTATAGTTGATGCAGAAGAAAAAAAACAAGAACGCCGGAGGAATATCCCCTACGGCGAAAATCACAAATTTGTTTTATGCCTTTTGTGAACAATCCCTAACCAGAGGGCCTTTTTCGGCAAAGATTTCCGACTGACGACGGATGATAAATACCTCTTTATGTTTTTGAATAAAAAGAGAGACGCAAAAAAAAACGAGGGGACGATATGAGCGAAAAAGGAATTACCATGTGCAGTTTGCACAAAACAAAAAAGCACAGTTCGTTGATTCTGTGCTTTCTATCTTGTTTTTATTGACTATTGCCGCAGTAGGTGCTATAATAGAACCAACAACCGGATGGTTTACTTTCCCGCCCGCGAGAAGGAGGACATATATAATGAAAAGTAAGAGAAGAACGGTTCTGTGGAAGGCCGTCACCCTTTGCGTTCTTGTCGGCATGCTGGCCGGCATGTTCCCCGGGTACGTTTTTGCCGCGCCCGGCATTACCCCGTCGGAGACGGCCGCCGCCGTGTCAGACGTTGCCGATCTGGCAGCGTATCTGAAAAACAGCGCCACCTTCGGCACCCGCAACGGCGGGTTCCCCTGGGATTCCGAAAAGAAATCCCGCAGCTGGACCTACTACAACGGCATTATGATGGACGCCTTTCTGATGCTGGATACCGCCGGCTATTACAGCAAGGTGAACGAATACTACAACGCCAACGTAGCCACCGACGGCAAGGTGAACAGCAGCGGCAACTCGGATAACTACTACCGCACCAACGAGCTGGATTCCATTCCGCCCACCCGCGCCCTGTTCGACCTGATCCGCCTGCCCGACAGCCAGATCAGCAGCAGCCTGAAGCAGCGCTACAAGAAGATGATCGACTACGTCTACAGCGTGATGCTGAGCTTTGAAACGGTCTCTTCCGCGGGCAACAACTTCAAGCACAAGATGAACAACAGCAGCTGGAGCACCTATCAGGTGGCGCTGGACGGCCTGTATATGGCCCAGCCGTTTTTCATGGAGATCGCCAACGCCCTGGACGAGGGCCTGCTGACCTCCTCCGATTTCAACACCTACTCCAAAACGAGCCTCTCCTCCGCCACACTTTACAGCAACGTGGTGCAGCGGATGACGTGGATCGCGGATAACCTGTACAACTCCTCCAACCACCTGTACAACCACGGCTGGGGCCCCTCCGCCGGCGTGAACGGCCAGTACTGGCTGCGGGCAGTGGGCTGGTACGCCGCCGCCCTGGCGGACGTGATCAGTATGCTGCCGGACAGCTACGCCAGCCAGCGGCAGACGCTGATCGCCAAGGAGAAGCGCCTGTTCGACGGCATGATGCAGTATCAGGACGCCTCCACGGGCATGTGGTACAACGTGATCAACCGGGGCACGGACCTGGTGAACGGCTCCAACCGCAACAAGCTGGAAAGCTCCGGCACCGCCCTGATGGCCTACGCCATGATGCGGTCCTACGCGGAGGGCTACATTGAGAAAAGCTACGGCGAGGCTGGTCTGCAGGCCTTCAACGGCACGGTGAGCAACAAGCTGGTCAAAAGCGGCAGCACCGTCACCCTGCACGACAACTACCTGTCCTCCGGCGTGGAGACCACCGCGGAGGGCTACCTGAAAAAGACCTATAACGACAACGAGGCCAAGGGCGTCGGCCCGCTGATCATGGCCTCCGTCTATGCCAACGCCGCGGCGGATCAGCTGGCGGCCGAGACGGCCATTGAAGCCATTGACGCCATCGGCACGGTGGTCTATACTGACGCCTGCAAAGCGAAGATCGACGCCGCCCGCGCCGCTTACAACGCGCTGCCCGCCGCCCAGAAAGCGCTGGTAACCAACTACGCCGTACTGACCGCGGCCGAGGCCGACTACGCCGCCCTGGAGGCTGCCTCCCAGCAGACGGCGGCGGTGGACGCGGCGGAAGCGAAGATCAGCGCCATCGGCACGGTGGCCTATACCGACGCCAGCCGGGCGAAGATCGACGAAGCCCGCGCCGCCTACGACGCCCTGACGGCGGAACAGAAAGCCCAGGTAAGCAATTACGACGCCCTGACGGCGGCGGAAGCCCGGTACGCCGCGCTGCAAGCGGCGGCGGAGCAGGCCGCGGCCGATCAGGCAGCCGCCGACGCGGTGAAAAATAAAATCAG
>CAMJYF010000230.1 GCA_946409885.1 uncultured Clostridia bacterium
AGCCAGCCGTCGCCGTGGTCTTTGTCGAAGGACACCCGGAAGCCCTCCCGGTTGTCGTCGGCGGGGGTGAGGTAACCGAACTTTTTGCAGTGTTCCTCCAGGTCCGCGATGACCTTTTCGCCATAGGGGCGGAAGTCGGCAAGGGCGATGGTGTAGCGCTTTTCCTTTTCCTCCGCGGGCCGCCGCAGCGCCGCCAGCAGGGAAGTGAGGGTTTTGCCCTCTTTGCGCAGGTTGGCCGCTAAAATGACGATCTTCGTCATGAGATACGCGCCGTCGTCCAGGAAGTAGTTTTCACGAAGCGCAGCGTGGCCGGAGGTTTCGATGGCCAAAGGACAGTCCACGCCCTGCCCGTTCAGCTCGATCGCCTTGTTGATGACGTTTTTGTAGCCCCGCTTATAGCGGTAGTGGACGCCGCCCAGGTGGGTTTCAATAAAGTCCTTCAGCCCGTCGGAGGTGACGGAATCGGTGACGATCGTTCCGCCGGGGTGACCCTCCAGCGCGATGACGGAGGCCAGCGCGATGAGGGCGTTGCGGTTGATCTCCTCCCCGTCCGGGCCCACGCAGGCCGCCCGGTCCACGTCCGTATCGAAGATGATGCCCAGGTCGGCCCGGTTCCGCTTTACCGCGTCGCAGATAAAGGACATGGCCGTTTCGTTTTCCGGGTTAGGGATGTGGTTGGGGAACATGCCGTCCGGCTCCAGGAACTGCGAACCGGCGGTATCCGCGCCAAGGGAGGCCAACACTCTTTCGTAGAAGCCGCCCGCGCCGTTGCCCGCGTCCACCACAATGTGGAAGCCCGCCAGCGGATGCTCCCGGTCTTCCGCCTCCACGGCCGAAATGATCTTGTCCCGCAGGATATGGGCGTAGCGCTCCATAAAATTGCTGCGCCGGGGGGTGGGGAAGGCCGCGCAGGGCACCTCCTCCGCCTGTTCGGCGTATTCCAGCACGGTTGTGATCTCGTCCCCTTCAAATCCGCCTGCCCTTGTAAAGAATTTCAGGCCGTTTTTATCGTAGGGGTGGTGGCTGGCGGTGATCTGCACGGCGGCGGTCGCTTCCGTTTTCACGGTTGTCATGAACATGGCAGGGGTGGAGGCAAGGCCGCAGTCGTACACCCGCGCGCCGCCCGCCTGTAAAACGCCGCAGACCGCCCGTTTGATGCGGTCCGCGGAGATACGGGAATCGTTCCCGACACAGATTGTCATAGCACCCGGTTCCAGCCCCGTCTTTTCGGACAGATACCGCAAAAAACCACAGGTGATTTTCCGCACGGCCTCATCGGTCAGGGCGGCGTCTTTGCCCACCGCCGTGCCCCGGATATCCGTGCCGCTTTTTAATGAGAGAAGGGACATGCATTACCTCCATACCTAATTTTACCGGTTGATAAATACGCTTTTCCGTTTCTTTCCCACGGTAAGGAAGACCACAACGCCGGCGGCCAGAATGACCAGGAACAGCACCAGCACGAAAATGATGGAGCCGCTGCCGCCGATCTGTTTGGTTTCGCCGACGATATCCGCCTGCGCGGCCTCGTTAGCGCCCGCGTCCGCGATGGTAACGCTGGCGTCCGTCTGCGCCACCACCGTAACGGAAACCTCGGTGGGAGCGGCGGTGGTTTCAGCGGAGGAGGCGGCGTCCTTCTTTTTGTCGTCGGTCTTCTTTTCGCCGCCGTCGTTACCGCCGGTGATGCCGCCCAGCATATCCATGATGGCGGGAATGCCGCCCTCCGGGATCAGACTGGCGATGGTATCCTCGGAGATCAGCCCGGACAGGCCGGAGAAAATATCGGTCAGACCG
This sequence comes from uncultured Clostridia bacterium, assembly GCA_946409885.1. Classification (GTDB taxonomy): domain Bacteria; phylum Bacillota; class Clostridia; order Oscillospirales; family Acutalibacteraceae; genus RUG806. The sequence goes on from CAMJYF010000230.1 coordinate 1,795, forward strand.
CCGGAGGAGGAGCCGGCATCGCTTTTTTCCTCGGTTTTTGCCTGATAAGTGCCGTTGTTGACCGCCTCCTGAATCTCTGCCAGCTCAGTATAGGGGGCCACGTTGTTGATCTCCGCCGCGGTGCGTCCGGCCCGGGACACGCCCACGTAGGACAGGGGGATGAGGTCCGCCAGAGCGATGGAGGCGATCTCCGTGAGATGGGCGCCGTCCAGCGTAAAGGAGGGGCACAGGGCGTTGGGGTCGCCGGGGTTGGCCAGCGCGTGGCCGTCGATAAAACCGTCCGCGAAGTTGTTGTTGCGGATCCACTGGTCCAGCGCGTCGCACTTGTCCTGGGCCTCCTGGCTCCAGCTGAGGTCGTTGCTCTGGCCCAAAAAGGCTCTGGCGTAGCCCTTCCATGGGGTTTTGGTGAAAAAGTAGACCCTTATGCCCCGTTCGCTGGCCATAGTCACCAGGTTTTTATAGCCGTTGATGATATCGTCCGTGGAGCACTTCAGCACGTCGTTGCCCATGGATTTGGAGTACTGGTGCAGGATATCGTTCAGGCCGATCTTGACGAAGACGTATTTCACGCCCGCCAGGTCCAGCGCGTCCCGGTAATAGCGGTCGATGAGGGAGGGGCCGTAGAGGTTGCCGATGAGGCCGGTGCCCTTGCTGAGCAGCTTGTTGCCAATGATGGCCTCGTTCACCACGCCGATGTTGGAATAGCCCGCGTCCGCCAGCCGCTGGGCAAAGTGCAAATAGGTGTTGTTGACCAGGGTGGAATCGCCGATGAACACGGCGGAACAGGCGGAATCGGAGGAGGAGAAGGTATCCACGTTGGACAGGAACGGGATGGTATGATAGGTGATGGTGCCGGAGCTGATATTGATCTCCGAAGGGGAGTTGAGCGCGTCGGCATAGGCCTGGGAATTCAGGGGAGTGGTGAGCGTTTTTTTGCTGAGGAAGGAACGGCCGTTGGAAAGGCCCTCCGAGGAGATGTAGGTCAGGCTGCGGAAGAACATGCTGACGCTGATGTTTTCCAGCGCGGCAGTGGGGAAGTAGATATCATCGGACCAAACCGTCTGCCCCACGGGGATGGTGACCGCCGTGCTGCCCCCGCCGAAGGTGATGGCCGCGGCGGAACCGCTGACGATGGCGGCCTTGCCCGCGCCCTGGGTCCTTGCCACCGTCAGTTCGTTGATGGTGAGCGGATTTTTGCCGAACTCGTTGGAGAATTTAAAGCGCAGATAGCTCCCCGCCGCGGTGACGGGGATCTCCACCCGGATGGTGCTGTAGGAGGGGATGTAGTCCCGCAGCTCCAGCCCCGGGATGGAAACGGAGCCGTTGACGATGCTGGTGCCCCACGCGGAGATCCACCGGCCCGCCGCCTGCGCCCGGGGCGCGGCGACAAAGGGCAGCGCCGTCAGCGCCAGCGCCAGGGTCAATAAAACGGAAAGTAATTTTTGTTTCATGTTGGTCGTTGCGGCGCGTTTCAGCCGCGCCGCGCTCCTTTCCTGCCAGTCTCCTCTGTTATCATAGGCGTATTGATTACGCGATCGGATACATACTCATTTTACATTATATAGGGCGGCAGCGGAAATTTCAATCTTTTTTTGATACAAAACTGATTTATTTTGCGTTATTTTTCAGGAAGGGGAGGCGGTTTTTTCCTGCTTTGTGATTTTACACAAAATCCTGTCGAAATTTTATGGAAATCCTATCTCCATTTTGTATAGACGGAAAGGCATGACAACAGACCGTATATGTTAATTGTTTAACAAATAGGGAAATGTTGATAACTTTTGCAGGGATAAACCCGTAAAACCACGGGTTTTTACGGGGGTTATCAACAATTTCAACAAAGTTATCAACAATCATGCGGATTTGCAAATATACAGATTGTATTTTTTACTTGTTCCTCCCCGGCCGCCGGGAAGGGAGGATTTCTTTCGGAAAACCGCTGTAAAGAGAATAATCGTCTTCTTTTCCGGTAAACATAGATACGGTATAATAACAGGAAAGGAGCCCAATATCTATGATACGAGGCGTGAACAAGCAGGTGGTGGACGTGACGGAACCGGACAGCGCCTATTTTGAACGGGTGCTGTTTTTCGTAAAGCCGGAATTCAGCGGGCTGGGGGAGGGCGCCCTGCGGAGCAAGGCGGAGGCGCTGCTACGCACCCTTGCCGGAGGGCGCGTGGCGGCGGCCAGAAAGCCCCGCCGCACACGGTGGAAGGGCGCGGCCGGCCTGGCCTTGGCGGCCCTGCTGGGCGCCGCCCTCGCCGCCACGGTGCTGCTGGCCCTGCTGCGGTAAAACAAGCCTCCAACAGCGCAAAAGAGGGATTTGTTGGGGCGACGCGAACCCCGTAGCGCGGCTCCGTGAGCCGCCCCGCCGAAGGCGGTTCGGTGCGAAAGTTACTAAAAAAACAAACGAAAACTTGTGCTATGTGTTCAAAATATCGGAATCGCGTTGCGGGGCGGCTCACGGAGCCGCGCTACATTATACGCCTGCGGCGCGCCAACAGAAGAC
>CAMJYF010000231.1 GCA_946409885.1 uncultured Clostridia bacterium
GGATCAGCATGGCCCGGGGGCGGATGAGGTCGGCGGGGCAGTTGCGCAGCGTGAAACCGTCGCCCCTTTTGGTATAGACGATGGTGGACCCGCCGCCGTCCAGGTTCAGCGCCCGGTCCGCGCCCAGATCGATCATGATCCGGGCCAGATCCACCAGCGACGCGCCGTTGGAGTATTCCGGGATGCGGCCGTCCACCGCCAGCAGAATCACGCGGCCGTCCTTCGTCACCCCCGCCGCCGTGCGCGGATGGCGCACGTATCCGAAGGGCTCCAGCGGGGCGAAGTCGTGCAGCTTCCCGTCCTTTACGATCATTTGCAAACCGGCCGCGGCCTGCGCCAGCTCCGAAAGGACCTCCGGGCTTTCCGTCAGGTCGGTCAGCACCGGTGAACCGTTTTTTGTTACGCCGATAAAAGGACGGGGGCTTTGCGGGTTGGCCACTACCCTGCCGTTTTTCACGCACAGGCCGGAGGGATGGCAGTCCCCGAACATGTCAAAGAAATCCGCGTTCACGGCGGCCACTACCGGCACGCCGTTTTTTTGCGCCGCCGCGATCATCTCCGGCACCTTCGCCTTGACGTTCACGTTCTCATAGCCGTCGCCCGGGGTGCCCACGTACAGCCCCGCCAGTCTGGGGTTTACGGTGAGGGAAAAGTAGTTGACCGGGCGTCCCTCTTTATCCTCTGCCGTAAAGCGGGAAAAGACCACGCCCTCCGCCACCCGTTCGTCATCCCGGCGGATGGCCAGCAGGCCGTTGTCATATGCCTTTGCCAGCGCAGCCTCCTCCGCGTAATCCGGCAAAAAGGAGAAGACAACGCGCCGCTCCCGGCCCCCTTTCCGGCGGGGGCGGAACCGCAGCGTCAGCGCAGCGCCGGGGGAAAGGCGGTTTTCCTCCACATAAAACACGTGGGTCTTCCGGTCGTAGGGCTCCTCCCGGTTGAACGCGTCCTCATACCGTTGGCCGCCCGCCTCCAGCACAACGTCAAAGCAGGGCTTGCCGGTCCGCGCGACCAGCTTGATCGCGCCGTCCTTTTTCAGACACGCGCAGGAAACGATCTGTTGCTTCATCGTGATCCTCCTTCCGATCCGCCGCGGTTTTCATCCTTCCGCGGCGGCGCTTTCCGCCGTTTTTGCCGCTTCCCTTCTGTCCAGCAGCTCCCGGGAGTTGACGGGGATCTCGTTTTTGATCCCGTCGGCCTCCATAAAGGAGAGGCCGCCCTCATACTCCGCTGGGAAGTACCCCTCGCCGGCCAGCTTTTCCCGCTGCTTGAGCACCTCCATCACGTATTCGTGCTGCTCGTTGTTGTAGTCCCAGAACAGGTAGGGGAAGATCATCAGGGCGTGTCCGATCATGTCGATGAAGATCGGCACTGCCAGAATGCCAAACCGGGTGGAATCGATAAACAGTACGTCCCAGTTGGTGTTGAAGCCGTTTTTCAGCACGATCAGCGGGATCAGCAGGCTGATGATGGTGGTCACGGGGCTGATGAACCAGTTGAACACGCCGGAGGAGGCCTCCAGCCGCTCGCCGGAGATATACATCTGGTAATCCCCCAGCCGGACGCCCATATCCGAATCCGCGACAGAGCAGACCTGCGCCAGGACCCGGGTGACGAACTCGGACGCGAAGATGATGACGCCGCACAGGGCCTGCCGGTCCCGGAGGAAGAAGATCGCCGCGACGCTCAGCGCGCACCGGGTGACCTCGCAGAGCTGTTTGAAGATCCGCAGCGTTCTGTAGGAATACTTCCGGATGAAATACGGGGCCAGAAAGCTGGTGGGCGTGGTGCGGAAGGTGAACAGCAGCTTGATGAAGCCGTACAGCGCCGCCTGGGTATACAGGCGCATGGAGAAGAAAAACATCACGTTCGCGATCGCCAGCGCGCCGTTGCCCAGCGAATCGATCAGCGAAGAGAACATACTCAGCCAGCGGTATTTGTTCTTCATCACCTGAGAGACGCCGTACCAGAAGGATATCTTCTGCTTTTTTTCCAGCGGCGGCTGGGGGATCCGCTCCTTGATGCCCCTCGTCGCCAGCAGCGTCAGGCCGCCCATGGGGATGAACACCGCGGGCAGGACGTATTGATACAGGCGGATATCGGTGAAGGCGATGCCGATCAGGGGGATGATAAGGTCGAAGACGTTTTCCAGCAGGTGGGAGATCTTGACCGGCCACGTCCGCACCCACAGCCGCTCCTGGGGGTTGGGGCTGATGGTATTGGTGCAGTTTTCGATCACGTTGGAGAAATCGAAGATGTTGAACAGGCTGAACAGCAGGTACGCCAGCCACAGCCGGCGGTTCACGTCCGGTATGTTCTGGATGGGCAGCCAGCCGATGAGGACGATCACGATACTCTTCTGCACGTAGTTGGCGAACAGCGAATACTTGTACCGGCCGAATTTCGGCACAAGCTTTTTCCGCCACAGGATGCTCCGCAGCCCGCCGTAGCCGTTGATGAACAGCTGCACGCCGACGATCTTGAAAAAGCTCATGGCGTTGACGCCGGAAAGCCCGTCCAGCATGGCAACGAGCCCGGCGGGCGCCGGTTTGGAGAGGTCGAATATCATCAGCAGCAGCCCCACCGCCGCGATGGCGCCGTAGGCGGCCATGTACTTCCGCTCGGTCTTCTTCTCAAGGATGCCCAGGTTGTCGGTGACCACCCAGCCGAGGATGCTCCACAGGTAGGAGAAGGGCAGGCCGATCAGCGAGATGATGGAAAACGCCAGATAGGGCAGGTTGTAGTGGTACATGATCAGGTAGCAGGAGGCCGCGAAGGAGAAATACTTCAGCGGGGCCTGCACGCCGTAGTTCATGGCGACGCCCATAAAAATGGTGCCGTATTCTTTATAGGGGACGTACCGGCCCTTGGCGGTATCCGGCACGGACCAGTGCTGCTTTACGTCAGCGAAAAATTCCTTTGCCTTTCCCATGTCAGCCGTTCCTCCTTTCCGCGCCGAAAACGGCGGTCACGTTTTTCGTGGATCGTTCGCTCTGCTTGGGCAGCCATTCCTCGCCGGTCTCCACCGCGCTGTGGTCCGCGGCCCCCAGGTCGATCTCGTCCACGCCCAGGCAGCCGTAAAAGGCGTGGTGGCCGATGGTCTTCACCGACGCGGGCACGAAAATGTAATCCAGCTTTTCACAGTACGACAGCCCGTCCGGGCCGATGCTCTCCAGCCCGTCCGGCAGGCGGATGCTTTCCAGCCCGGTGCATTTGAAGAAGGCCATCTGTCCCAGCGTCTTCAACCCGTCGGGCAGGTCCACCTTCGTCAGCTTATCGCAGTAGCTGAAGCAGAAGGGCGCAACGGAAGTGACCGTTTCGGGAACGGAATAGACCGCGCCCGTGTCCGACATGGCAGTCCGGACCCGCTCGCTGACGGTCTCTTCGTCCTCCGGGAACATCCGGTTCATTTCCTCCAGAAACGGCCCGCATTCTTCCTCGTCCGCGGGGGCGGTCAGCCCCAGCGCGAGAGCGGCCCGGTATTCGCTGTTTTTGATGGGATGTAGTACGATCTCCGTCATGTCCTTCCGGTAGAGGACGCCGTCCACGGCGGTATAGACGGGGTTGTCCGCGTCCACGAACACCGCCTTCAGGTTGGTGCAGTAGTAAAAGCAGTTGTATTCCAGCTCTGTCACGGACGGGCCGATGAAGATGAAATCCAGCGTCTCGTTGCAGCACACGGCGTAATTGCGGACAGCCGTCACCGGCTGGCCCGGATCCTCCGCGCCGTCCTCGCCCACGACGGCGTCAACGCGGAGGACGTTGTCCTTGTCCGTTCCGTTGAATTCGCTGAGACGGAACCCGCTCTCCACGCTGTCGTAGCTGAATTTTTTCTTGCTCAGGGACCGGAAGCTCAGCAGCAGCGACAGACTGATCGCCAGCACCAGAAACGCAACAAAGACGGCTTTCTTGGTGGCGGCCTTGCCGAAGAAGCCGCCCTTCTCACTGTCCTCCCACCCCTCGGGCGGTTTTTTCGCAAAGATCGGATCGTACAGCAGAATCTCTTTTCCCGCGTCCTTCTCCATCCGTGCCTCCCCTTTCCGCAACGCGCTTCACGCGTTTTTTTATATTCTATGATATATCTGTCCTTTTTTCAAGCCCCGAAAGCAAGAAATCTGGATCATCACGGATTTTTGTGGGGTAAAGGCAAACAGGGATTTATCGAGCCGTTGGCTCAAGTCGCAAGTCGTAAGTCGTGAGTCGTAAGAAGCCCTTCGGGCGTTCCTGTATTACGTTGAAAATCAAGGGGTTTCCATTCTGATAGAGCAACTATTTCTTACGACTTACGACTCACGACTTAC
>CAMJYF010000232.1 GCA_946409885.1 uncultured Clostridia bacterium
ATACCGGCGCCCTGCTGTACGGGCTGGATTCCGCCGGCCTGTGCACGCTCATCGGCTCGCTGGCCTCCGTCATCAACTACCGTATCTACGTGCGGGAATACCCCCAAAACGGTATGAAGTTCATCAAGGCGTTCACCCTGATCAGCCTGGCGTTTTTCGCCTTTGTGGCGCTGCCCGGGTATTTCATCAGCAGAACGGCGGCGTTCTGACCGGAAAATGCCGCCTGCCGGCCGCAAAAAAAAGAAGAATCCCCGACGCTTGTCAGGGGTCCTTTTTTGGTAAAGGGGATTTGGCGGGGCGTTGCCTCGACCGGCCGCGATGCCGCGCACCGCCCTCAATTCCTCGGTCCGCCGGAACGATACCGCCGCTGCCGTTACGCGGCGGCGCCGCTGTCGCTGCGGTCGGCTCTGCCGCGGGGCTTGACGGGCGTGTAGGTAGCCTGCTCCATAAACCGGCGGTCGGCCTTTTCCTGACGCTGCGCCTTCCGGCGGGCGTAGGCGCCGCGCAGCTTTGCCATCACGCGGTCCTCAAAACGGATCAGCGTTGTCTCGTGCATCGCCCCGAAGACGATGCCCAGGGTGAGAAGGATCTCAAAGAAAATAATCAAACCAAGTACGGAATCCATATGTTGTCTCTCCTTTTCTCTGTTCAGTATCATTAAAACGAACATTTGTTTTGTTCTTCGCCTGTATTATAACCCGTATTTTTGGATTTGTCAACACAAATGTTCGCAAATTGTCGATTTTTGGTACCTTAAATGGGACAGTAAAATCCTATTGTGTATGTTATGTGGATTGTACCACAAGATATGGTGGTTGTCAATGCGTTCGACAATAACAGTCGTGGGAATTTTTTCCTCGACTGTGTTCGGCAAAAAAAACAGAGGACGGTCCGTCGCTTTTGGCAATGGGCCGTCCTTTTATGGCGTGTTGTCTGACGGTTGATTATTTTTCCGGCCGCAGCGTGACGGTGATGGCGGACTTGCTGTTGCCGTGGATCTCGATCACAAAGCCGTCCGCGGCCAGCGTCGTATCCGCGATCATGCCGTAGGCGGCGGAGGCGATGGCGGTGACCAGCGAGGAGATCTCGATGGACGGGCAGATGCCCAGAACGGCTTCGGTCACGATCCCGGTGAAGGTTGCCACCGTTTCCGGCTTTTTGGCCTTTCTTCCCAGCTCAAAGGAGAGGAAGCCCCGGAAGGGCGCGTCCGGCGACGGGCCCGCTACGGAGGCGAAGGCGTTCATTTCCTTTTCGTCCGCGTTGAAATTGATATGATACAGCTTGATGGAATCCGGGCCGTCCAGCGCGCCGTCTTCGCTGTCGGCGGCGGTCAGATGGGCCATCTGCATCAGCTTGCGGCTGTAATCCTCCAGAATGCCGTCGCCGTCGCCAGATGGGCCATCTGCATCAGCTTGCGGCCGTAATCCTCCAGAATGCCGTCGCCGTCGCCGAAAACGGAAACGTCGCCGGGCGCCACCGCGGCGATATACTCCGCGATCTGCCTGGGCGTGGCGGTATAGACCCCGTTGGAAACCAGCGTGATGGTCTGCTTGGGGCTGCGCCGGGAAACCGTCCCTCTGCTCTTGGTGAACTCGGCGTCGATCTCGGCCTTTCTGGCAAGGATGGCCTTGATCTGGCTGTCGTAATTGGTCTTAACGGCGTTCCAGTGCTCGGCGTAGCTGACGCTTTCCGCGGTCAGCTCGTCGATCTGCGCGTGAAGCCCCGCTTTTTCCTTCTCGCGGCAGGCGCCCATGCCTTCGATCTGACGCTTCAGCGAAAGGATGATGCAGTCGATCTGCTGCCGGATGGCGTCGTCCGGGGTCTCGTCCAGCGCGGTCTCCAACCGGCGCTGCTGCTCGTCAAGCGCTTTTTTCTCTTGCTCCAGGGCGGCCTTTTCTTCCGCGTGGGCCTGCCAGTACTGGGCGATGGCCGATTGCCGCAGCCCCTTGTTCTGCTTGGCGTTGAACAGCTCCAGCGCCTTTGTGCAGCTCTTTGTCCGGTGGGTGGGGTCGTGCAGCTGCTGCCGCTCGGTCCACTCGTTGATCATTTTGGTGCGGCTTTCCTTGGCGGCCGCGGTAAACGTATACTCGCGGACGTACGCGCCCTCGGAGGAGCCGCCGGCCTGGAAGACGTAAGAGCAGGAATCCCTCACGTCCTTCGCGATGACGATATAGTTTTTGCAGATCTGCAGGCAGAGGGCCTCGTCAGTGGTCAGGTCGTAGGCCTGATCCAGCAGATCCAGGCAGCAGTCCTGGGCCGCCGTATACTGGTCCCAGTTGTATTTGTCGCGGTTCCTGTCCTCGGGGCCGAAATCCGCGTCCGCCTTGTTGCTGGCGTTCACCGCGCCGGAGTTCAGCTGGCGGGCCAGCGCCGTTCTGAACGCGTCGTCGATGGCGTCGATGCCGGTCTTTTCCTTCAGGAACTGCAGCTGGTCCTGTACCATGGCCAGCGCCTTGTCCACGTCGTCCTTGTTGTTCTGGTTGCGCAGCTCCTTGAATTTGTTGAGCTTCATCTGCACGATGGCGGAACCGACGCCGGTGGCCGCGGCCACGATCTCCTCCCGCAGCGCGTCCTTCTCTTCCTCCGCCGCGAACTGGTCGGCGTTGATCCAGCAGACCATGCTTTCCGGGAAACGGTTGTTCCTGCCGGTGGTCTGCCAGCCGGCCGCCTTTCCGCGGATGAACCATGCCGGGGAGGATTTGGAATCCAGCTCAAGGATCTTTTTGGCGTAGTATTCCGCGTCGGCGTAGTGCTCCTCCTCCAGCGCCTTTTTCGCCATGACCATATAGCTGTCGATCGCGCTGGAAAAATCCGGCGCGGCGGGTACGGTGGGCGCTGCGGGCGCGATGGGAGCGGCGGGCGCGGGGGCCGCCTGAACGGGCTGGGCTGCCGGGGCAGCGGGAACGGCCGGCGCGGCGGGCGCAGCTGCGCCGAACGCGGGGAACGGCACCGAAGGGGCAGACGGAACGGCCCCTGCGTCGGGCGTTTCCGTCATCATCCGCCTGGCCTCTTCCAGCGAATACTTCAATCCGCAGGTCAGACAGATGAATACTCCTTGGTCCTTAATAAAATCAGAGCCGCCGCACAATTCACAGACGAGCCTTTTCATGACGAATACAGCCTCCTTTTGATCCGTTGCGTAATGAGAAATGCTTTGCAATCCGCCAAAACGGAGGGTTGCTGTAAGAAAAACGGTCCATATAAAACAGCTTCGCAACGGTCAGAACAGCCATTTCTGATGGATGGGAGCATATTATAACAGAATTGTAACCTTTTTGCAAGATGTAAAAGCAAAAAAAGTTACAAATTTGTTTCTTTTTTCTGGAGGCGGAGACAAAAAAAGGATCCGCCGCGAAACGTCGCGGTGGATCCGCCGTCAAAACGGTGGTTGGCCGCCGTCGGAACGGCTTTTCCGGCTGTCGTCAGAACGGCCTGCCGCCGCCCCTCACCCGGAAGGTGGCGATCTCAAAGGGGCGGAAGGCATAGGCTGTGACGGCTTCTTCCGTCAGTGGCTGTTCCAGCGCATCGCAGCGCAGCAGCGCGGCGGCGGGCACGGACAGGATGGCGGATTTCCCCGCGCTCTCCCAGAGGCGGATCACGATCCCCTCGCCGTCCTCGGCCCGTTTTACCGCGCTCAGGCGCAGGCCCTCCGGCAGGGCGGAAAGCCACGGCAGCAGCGAGCCCTCCGGCAGGGGAGCGCCCTCACGGGCTGTCACGCATTCCGTGTGGCCCTGTGTGTTGAACAGCGCCGCCTGGCCGGAAAAATCGCAGGCCGCGAATTCCCCTTCGCCGGAGGCCAGCGCGAAGGCCGCTTCGTGGCGGCCCCGCACGTTGGCGCCCTGATAGCTGTTATGGAACAGGGCGTTTTTGTCCTGCACCGCCCGCAGCAGCGCCAGGCGAAGGGCGCCGTCTTTGACGCCGGTCCCCGGGAAGCCGCCCTTCAGCAGCGCCAGGTTCATGCCCTCGCCGGTGACCCCGGCAAAGCCCAGGGAGGGCCAGTCGTCACACCAGCCCAGGCAGTTCACATCCTCCGCGCTGCCCCGGGCCATCTGTCCGAAGGGGACTTCACAGCGAATTTGGCCGTCGTGGGCGAAGGCCGGGGTAAAGGAGGCGTACACGCGGGTGCGCTCCCCCTGCCAATCCAGAACGGTGGAGAACCGGACCAGCTTTTCGCCCCCGTACAGGGTCACGGTCACGCGCCAGTCCAGGCTGTCGATCTCCCGTTCCGCGTCGCTGAACCGGCCGGAAAGGGTCAGACGGGCAAAGCCATCG
>CAMJYF010000233.1 GCA_946409885.1 uncultured Clostridia bacterium
CTTCCTGCTGGCTTTCGGCCGCCTCGTTGATGGGAACCCTCACCTCGGCGGGAAGCAGGACGGTGCTGCCGACGGCAGCCGTAAAGCTGTCCTCATAAAACCGCACGCCGACGGTGGCTTTATCCAACTTGGTGATGTAGATGGTCAGTTCATCCTCATAGTTTTTCCCCTCATAGGACAGCGTCGCGGTCACCGTTACGCCGTCCGTCTCTGAGACGGCGTCTGTTTTCAGCACCGTCATTGTGCCGTCTTCTTCGATTTTCAGGGTTTCGGGATCGGAAGCGGTATACGTGACAACAAAGTCTTCGCCCTGCACCGAAGCGCCATTCACATGGATCTCCAGCGGAAGCGTGGTGATATCGGCGGGTTTTACCTCCAGATAATCCTCCAGAAAGCGCAGCCCATACCACATAAAGCTGACCTTTTCCGTCGCCTTGTAGGGCAGTGAGACCGTGGCTTCTTTTGTGCCCGCGTCTTCCAGCATGGCGGCGTAGTCGTCCGTCAACGTCACGTCCGCATTCACCATGTACTGCCGGGAAACCTCCGCGCTCAGCATCCTGTCCGTCAGCCGGTCGATACTGAAACGCATCTCCACGTCCTGCACGTCCAGATCCACGTCGTTTACCGTCACGGCGTCCTTCAGCAGTTCACAGACGCCCTCATACACGCCGCCGTTCCGGATCTCATCGGCGTTTTCAAAGGAGGGATCGATTTTAAAAACGATCTCATAGGTGTCGGAAAGATACTCGCCCTTCCGGTTGAACAGCGATTCGGGATCGTAGGGGTATTCCAGGATATCGGCTTCCCGCAGATCGATCTCCGGCAGATCCTCCGCCTTTTCCTCCGACATTTTTACGCCGTCCGCGGTAGGATACAGCTCCTTTATGCTGCCGGCCGCGCCGTCGCGGATCTTGCTGACGATGGCGTTGTCCGCCTCGCTGAAGGGCAGGGTCATATCGCCGCCCAAGTCCACGTCCGTATACCAGCTGCCCTCCGCGTCGTCCGCGTGCAGCGCCTCGTTATACAGGCGCATCACATATTCATACGCGCCGTGGATATCGTCCGGCAGTTCGGTGGCGGAAGCATGCTGCGCGTAGGGCTTCGGCGGCAGCCAGGATTTCTCCTTTTCAAATTCCCGCTTGGCGTAAACGGCAACGCAGGCAAAGCAGACGCCCAGCAGCACGGCTACGATCAGCACGGAAAGAACGATCTTTTTCCCTTTCGACAGAGGCTTGCTCACAGCTCTTTCCCCTCCTCTTCCGCTTTCAGCGCTTCCTCCAGCGCCTTCATGCGTTCTTCATGCTCTTCTTCGCTTTCAAAGATAGGCAGCGGCAGGCTGTCCAGATCCACCTCGCCGGCGCGCACCTTTTTCAGCATCTCCCGGCGCTTGATATCGTTGGGGCGATAGACGGGCTCTATCCCTTTTTTCAGCATGGCCCTGTTCAGGAAGAAAAGCACCAGGAACATGGCCATGGCCGCCAGCGCCCCGAAGCCCAGCGTCACTTCCGCCGCCGGAGAGCTTTCCGCGGTGAGTTTTACGACGACCGCCGCGATCTGCCCGGCCACACATACCACAGCGCCGATCAGCGCCGCGTTTTTCATCAGCCTGGCGCTCTTTGTCAGGTTCAGGAACCCCAGCAGCAGCGCCGCCACGATCAGCAGATTCAGCACCAGCACAATGACAAAAAAGGCCGCAGGCGCCAGCGCCGCTTTGGTGGCGCCGCCGAAGACGGAACTGCCGAGGAAAGAAGGAAGCCTGGTAAGCATTCCGTTCTGAAAGCCCTTGATGAGACCGAGGATGCCGACGGAAAAGGCCTCGTGGAAGAACGGCGCGGAATACTTTGCCCCGCCAAAGGGAACCAGCAGCGCCGCTGCCGACAGTACGGAAAAGATCATCCGCACAATGGCCAGCTTGCTGCCGATGAATTCCGCTTTGATACGCGCGATGACCATCCGCGCCACAGCGCCTTCCAGCTCGGTCCGCTTGGCGTCGCGGGCCAGGCCTTCCTCCTGGGTAAAGTACATAATGTTGACGCCGCAGTGCTTGCAGTTGGGTTTAAGATCATAGATCGGGATCTCGCCCCCACACTTGGGACATTTCATGCCATAACCTCCCCAATCTTTTGATTATCTTATATTATCATAAAAAATGACAGAATACAAGCGGTTTTTTGTAAAAGTCCACATTCTCCGACCGACGGAAAATATTTTGCCGAATGGAAATATATTGAAAGTCCGAAAATAGGTACACAAGCTTATTGACATTTCGGTTGATCCGTGGTAAGATAAGGACAAGACAGAACATTTGTTCGGTTTTTTTACTTGACAAAAATCGTCTCACATATTTATTCGTTCGAGGCAAGAAACCATGCAGCGCCAGTATCTTTGTATCGATCTCAAATCATTTTACGCCTCCGTGGAATGCGTCCAGCGGGGGCTGGATCCCATGACGGCAAAACTGGTGGTGGCGGACCCTGACCGCAGCAAAAACACCATCTGCCTGGCCGTTTCCCCCGCGTTGAAGGCGCTTGGCGTAAAGAACCGCTGCCGTCTGGGGGATATTCCGGCAGGGATGCGTTACATCACGGCGCGGCCGCAGATGAAGCTGTATATCGACCGTTCCGCGGATATCTACGGCGTTTACCTCCGGTATTTTTCCAAAGACGATATCCACGTTTACTCGGTGGACGAGGCCTTTATGGACGTGACGAATTATCTGGCGCTGTACGGAAAAACGCCCCGACAACTGGCGGAAACGATACTGGAGGACATTCAGAGAACTACGGGCTTGCGGGCCACCTGCGGCATCGGCACCAATCTGTATCTGACAAAGATCGCACTGGATCTCACCGCCAAGCACTCCCCTTCTTTTATCGGAGCGCTGGATGAGGAGACTTACCGGGCGACACTGTGGGACCACAAACCCCTTTCCGATTTTTGGCGGGTCGGCGCGGGCATATCAGCAAGACTGGCCAGAGTCGGGCTGTTTACCATGCGGGACGTCGCCAACGCGGACGAGGATCTCCTTTACCGTATGTTCGGCAAAGACGCGGAACTGCTGATCGACCACGCATGGGGCCGCGAAAGCGCCACCATAGCCGATATCAAGGCGTATCAGTCAAAGACTCATTCCCTCAGCAGCGGGCAGGTGCTGATGCGGGATTACGACTGCGAGGAAGGACTGCTCATCGTAAAGGAAATGACGGAACTGCTTTGCCTTGACCTGACGGAAAAGGGGCTGGTGACCCATTCCGTTTCGCTGTACCTGGGCTATTCCGGCAAGGACGAGGTCGCCTCCGCCAAGGGCAGCACGGCGCTGGCGGCGGATACGAACCTTGGCAATCTGCTGGTACCGGCGGCCGCCGGGCTGTACCTGCGCATCACGGACCGACGCTGTAAATTACGGCGGGTTTGCGTCTGCTTCAACGATGTGGCCCCCGAGGAGAACATTCAGATGACGCTGTTCGACAACGAGAGGGAAAACATGAACAACCGGGAGATCCAAAGGACGGTGCTGGATATCAAAAACCGATACGGAAAGAACGCCATTTTCAAAGGGATGGATCTCAGCAAAGCGGCAATGACGCTGGAACGCAACCGGCAGATAGGAGGTCACAGAAGTGGCGAGTAAACCGAAAGCCCCCATGCCCACCGCGGAGCGGGCCAAACAGTTTTTGTCCTTCGCCGCGCTGAAGGGGTTACAGGAAGCGCTGGAGAAGAAAGAGGCCGCCGTGGAAACGGCGGCGGACCGGCAAGAAACGCCGGGAAACTGATGCAGGAAACAGCAGGGGCGGGAAACATCTATTGTTTTCCACCGACAGATAACGAAAGACTGTTCTTTCCGGCAGCAAGCGGATAGGACTTACCTTCAAAAGAAAGCGTTGCCGGGCAGGGCGTTTCCACCGTAAACCGTGCGGCGGTTCCCGCATAAACGATTTCCGCCCGCACGGGATTGCCGCAAATCTCGGTGCCGCCGGAAAAGGAAGCGTCGCAGCCGGGATAAACGGGGGCAAAGTGTAAGCCTTTCTTCCCGTCCGTCAGACGGATGCCCAACAGATATCGGAACAGCGAAGAGACGACAGCCCCGAACATGGGATGAGAGTGGGAACGGTGGCCGGTCCAGTATTCCCACAGTGTGGTGGAACCCGCCCGGCGGATCTGTTCAAAGGAATACTTTCCATCAGAGGTCAGCAGGCGGAAGGCAAGATCTCCCCTGCCGTGTTCAAACAGCACGCGGG
>CAMJYF010000234.1 GCA_946409885.1 uncultured Clostridia bacterium
CCATCGTGAATCTGCTGATGCGATTTTCCGACGTCAACGGCGGCGTGATCCGCGTGGACGGCACCGATATCCGTACCGTGCCCCGCAACGAGCTGCGCGGCGTCTTCGGCATGGTGCTGCAGGATACCTGGCTGTTTGAGGGGACCGTGCGGGACAACATCGCCTACGGGCGGGACGGCGCCTCCATGGAAGAGATCGTGGCCGCCGCCAAGGCGGCCCACGCAGATCATTTCATCCATACCCTTCCCGAGGGGTACGATACCGTGCTGGAGGAGGACGCCGCCAACATCTCCCAGGGCCAGCGGCAGCTGCTGACCATCGCCCGGGCCATTCTGGCGGATCCGGATATCCTGATCCTGGATGAGGCCACCAGCTCCGTGGATACCCGCACGGAGCTGCTGATCCAGAACGCCATGAAGGAGCTGATGGCCGGCCGCACCAGCTTTGTGATCGCCCACCGGCTTTCCACCATCCGCAAGGCGGACGTGATACTGGTGATGAACGACGGCGCCATTGTGGAAACCGGCACCCACGAAAGCCTGATCGCCAAAGGCGGTTTCTATAAGGAGCTGTATGAGGCGCAGTTCGCAGGAGCGAGCATCTGATGATAGTCGTAAGTCGTGAGTCGTAAGTCGTAAGTAATACCGGGAAAAGCTTATCGAATGACGATAACGGGTTTTAACCTTCAATGCTTAAATTGCGCATGGCGAAAACCTATTCTCACGACTCACGACTTACGACTTGCGACTTTTTCGGAGGAATACCTATGTCAGAACGTAAAACGGTAAAAATCGGTTTTCTCCCCATCCTCCTCGGCGCGCTGCTGACGGGCTTTGCCTGGCGGGTGCGCGGCACCGGGGGCTGGGGCGCGGCGTGGGGGCTGCTCAACGCCGGTATGCTGTTGACGCTGTATCTGCTGGCCGTGCGCGGCAAAAGGGACGGGGCAAGCCTGTCCCTGGCGGCGCTGACGGCCTTTTCCTTTATGTTTACCGCCCCCGCGTGGGGCACGCTGCTCACCCAGATCACCGGCGTGATGGAGTTGGACTACGCCGCCGGAACGCAGCAGGTGTTTGTCAGCCCATGGTCCGGCGTTTTGCTGATGCTGTGCATGGGCTTCGGTATCCCGGCGCTGTTCGGCGTGATGCTGGGCAGGTGTTTCAGCGGCAAAACGTGGCGGCTGCGGGATTACGCCGCCGTGCTGATCGTGTTTCTTGTCGTCGCCTACGGGGCCAAGGCAAGCGTGGCCCACTGGCTGGTGAAGGCGGCGCAGCCCCAGACGGTGGAGGCGTTCCGCGCGGGGCTGGCGGAAAGCGGCATCGAAAAAACGCCCTTTGCCGCGTATCTGGCCCACTTCAACGCCGAGGGCTGGGCCAAAAAGATCCCGGGGGGCAGGCACTATTACGCCTGTGTTTCGGCGTTTTCCTCCGCGCTGGGGTCGCTGGCCGCGATCCTTGCCGCCCGGCTGATCATCAAAGACCGGTACGCCGCCCGGATCGGCCTGACCGCCTGCGGCGCTTTCGCGTTTGCCATTACACTGGCCGACCTGTTCTTCTGGTTCGGCAGCGGCGGTTATCACGGGGAGCAGGGCTTTGCGCTGCCAAACGGCTGGGCGGCCTGGAGCCTGTGGGAATATTTCACCGGTTTCCTCGCGGGCGGCATCATCACCGCCGTTGTGCTGAAAACCGCGCCGGATGTTCCGGCGGGGGAGGGGCTGCTGCAAAAGCTGCCGGAAAAACCGAAGACTGTATTTCTGTACCTGCTGTGCTGGGTGGGGCTGATCGGCCTGAACGCGGTGCGCCCGCTGCAGCGGCGGCTGGATGAAAACATCACGGTGATGATCGTGGGCATCGTCCTCGGCGTCGCCGGTGTGCTGGCGGCGTCGCTGGCGCTGCGCAAAAAGTGCGGCTGGGCGCTGGAAAAGGTGCCCATGCCCCGGCTGGCCCCGGCGCTGTGCGCGGCTTTTGTGGTGTATGATACGCTGGTGTATCTGTTTATTTCCACCGATGAACCGGCCATCCGCTCCGTAACCGACCTGCACAATCTGTTGGTGCTGCTCTCCTGCGCCGCCGTAACGGCATTTTGCGTGCGGCTTTATCAAAAAACAGGCCCCCGGGAACATTGGGGAGCCAAATGAATACAGAAAGGTTTTATTGATTTATGAAAAAGATCTGCATGATCGCCCATCGGGGGTACAGCTCCCGCTATCTGATGAACACGGAACAGGCTTTTGCGGAGGCCGCGCGGCACGGCTCCGGCGGCGCGGAGACCGATATCCGCCGCACCAAAGACGGCGTTTACGTGTGCAGCCACGACGACAACGCGGTGTTCGCGGACGGCACAAGGCTTTATGTGGCGCAGGCCACCTTTGCCGAGCTGACCGCGAAGCCCTTAAGAAACGACAAAACCGACAACGACGTGTATCTCTGCACCTTCCGGCGCTATCTGGAAATCATGCGGGACAACGGAATGATCTGCTTTGTGGAGCTGAAGGGCCCCTTTACGGACGCGCAGGTGGGGGAGGTCTTCGGCATGGTGGCCGAGGTGTACGATCTGAAACAGTGCATTTTCCAGTCCTTCGATTTTGATAATCTGCTGCGGGCCCGGGAGCAGTTCCCGGAGATGCCCATGATGCTGACCTACGGCAGCAACGAAAGCCACTATGAGCGCTGCTTTGACTATGGCTTTTCGCTGGATATCGATTACACCGTGGTCACGGAGGAGATCATCAAAGAATTTCACGACCGGGGGCTGGAGGTGGCCGTATGGACCGTCAATACCCCGGAGGCGTTTGCGCGCTTTAAGAACATGGACGTGGACTATATCGAATCGGACGTTTACGGGGGAGCAGACCTGTAAACAGACGATGTCGTCAATAAAACAGAGCCCTGACCGCCGCAAAAAGCGTTCAGGGTTCTTTGTGTAGTTGGCAATCCGATCTTATGCGCCGTGCGTTTCGTCGGTCCCGAAAATATCTTGCTGACGGATAAATTCCACCGCTTCCCGCATCAGCGTATCCTGTTCGCTTTCACCCGCGAATACAGCGGGATCGTCCGGGAAGCTGTGCTCTAAAAAGCCGTGCTCCGCGGAGGTAAATTCCCGGTAGACGGTCTTTACGCCCGCCTCGGTCAGCTTTTGGGCGTAGGCCTCCGCCTGGGGCAGCAGGGGGTCGTTTTTGCCGCAGGAGACGATCACGGCGGGGGCAAGACCCCGCAGCAGGGCCGGCGCGGCGTTGGCGGGGGAGAGCAGCGCGGTCTCCTTTGCCATCTCCTCAAACAATACGGATCGGGCAAAGCGGTTGAAGGCCACGGCGGCAATGCCTTTGAAATTGGAATAGGCCGCGCAGTCGAAGCCGATGAAGTTCAGGAACGGATAGCCCAGCACCTGCGACGCCAGCTTGACGCCCCGGTCGCGCAGCAGCATCGCCGCGCCCGCGGCGATGTGTCCGCCCGCGGAGTAGCCCATCAGGGCCGCCCTGGCCGGGTCGATCCCGTATGCCGCCGCGTGGGTCAGAAAATAACAGACGGCGTCGGCTGTTTCTGCCTGCGGATAGGGGAAGGGGTGCTCGTCCAGCAGCCGATAGTCCATATTCACCACAAAGCATTGCAGGTGGTTCGCCAGATACTGGGACTGCAGATCCACATCCTCCGCGTCGCCGAAGATCCATCCGCCGCCGTGTACGTTGAACAGCACCGGCAGCAGGGGCGCGGCGGTGTCTTTGTCGGTATCTTTGGACGCGGTTTCGGTCGCCCCGCCCTCCGCAGGCCGGTACAGCCGCACCCGCACGCCGGGCTGCCCCTCCCGCGGCACGGTGAAGGCCTGACCAAGATAAGGCCCGTTGTTATGCGTCTTTTGCCGCCGTTTGGCAAGATAGAGATGCGCGGGGTAGAAGTACGGTTTCATAACTGAAGTCTCCTTTTCTTGAACACAGTAAACGGAAATGATTCTCCGGAATGATTATGATTGGATTCTCAGAACCTTCTGTCCCGGGGAACGCGGTCGGTGATCTTGTTGAAGATATGGTGCAGCACAAACATCAGCTTGTTGTCCAGGTTCAGCCAGTACACCGCCTGCACCGCCGCGAACGCCAGCGCGGCGGCGCCGCACAGCAGGGCGAACAGCTTTGCCAATAATACAATGATCTTTTTCATACGCCTGCCTCCTTACCAGCCCTTGGAATCATCAAAATCCAGCAGCGAGGCGTCCAGCGGCTCCTCGCCCATCACGGTGAA
>CAMJYF010000235.1 GCA_946409885.1 uncultured Clostridia bacterium
CAATATCTGCAGATTTTTGCCGATCGGATTTCAGATTCTCAAGCATGAATCCGTAATATCCCTCTTTAAGATTAACCGCGCGAAGTCCCATTTCACGCAGCTCCTGCGCAATGGCACCGCTTACGACGCCGCTTTTGCACATAATAATATAAAGAGTGTCGCGGTTGAATCTTTCGGCTGCGCTCTTTATTTCTTTCAGAGGAATATTGACAGCATCCGCGACGCTTCCGTATGAGAAATCGATTTCATCCCGAATATCAATGATCTGATATTTTTCTCCGATCGCGTCTATATCTTTTACGCTGATTTCTTCAATCAAAATGACCGACCTCTGTTGAAAGTATTTTGCTGTTTTCTTCGATCCATTCCGAAACGGTTTTTGCCAGCTTCATTCTCTGACCGGCGAAGCTGTGTGTGCTGACGATCGATTGATAAGTAACAGAAGCAGACAGCTCTTTCAGTTTCTCCGACAGTGGGCGCATCATTTTATCCGCGGGTGCAACGGAATCAAGCGACGCCTCAACAAACAGTACAGGATGCGCTGCGAGGCGTTCATACTGATTGAGGATACCAAGCGTATCCCGATGTTCCAGCGCGTTCTCGTAAACTTCTGCGGCAGAATTCATTTTCAGGCATAGGCCTTCTGTTTCAATCATGAGGAACAGATCTTTTTCCATTTTATATCGGAATGCCGCGCCGATATCGTAGGCGGCAAGCGCTGCCACGCCCCGGATGAACGGAAGTTCCTTCGCTGCGTTGAGCACCGACTGACCGCCCATGCTGTGCCCGACAAGAAATATGTTGTCCGGGTCGATCCCGTACTGATCGGCGATTGCGCGGTTGTATGCCCATTTTGTGATAGCGATCAGATCGTCTTTCAGGTTCGTAAACAGATAATTGCCTTCGCTTCCCCACGCGCCTCTGTGATTCATATGGATCACTACGCATCCGGCGCGCATCAACGCAAGCTCCAGATCGTTGTTCGTTGTATAACCGGGAAAGCCGTGCGACATGATCACAGTCGGATACGGCTTTTCCGTTCTTTTATCGGGCGTGAGAAGATATCCGTACAGCCGGCACCCGCCGCTGACGATATTCAGTTCGCAAATCTCAGGAGAAGAATCAACCTCGTCTTCTTCAAATTCGATAAAAATTTTTTCAGATTTCATTCTTTTTATCATACGGCTCCGATACGGGATTGACGCATCGGAGCCGTAAACGTTTTTTAATCCGTGGGTTGGCCGGCGGAGAAAAGAGCCGGAACCCGTCAGGGAACTTCTATCACACCGGCTTGCGGGATTTCAGAGAAAAAGCTTTTTCAGGACCCGCACGGATAAACCGTTCGCTCAGGCCCGGACCGCGGCGAAGCCTTTTTCCAGATCGGCGATGATGTCGTCGATGTGCTCGGTGCCGATGGAAAGCCGGATGGTGCTGGGATGGATATCCTGATCGTTCAGCTCCGCTTCCGTGAGCTGGGAATGGGTGGTGGAGGCGGGATGGATCACCAGCGATTTCACGTCCGCTACGTTCGCCAGCAGCGAGAAGATCTCCAGCGCGTCGATGAATTTCCACGCCTCTTCCTGGCCACCCTTGACATCGAACGTGAAGATGGAGCCGCCGCCGTTGGGGAAATACTTATTGTACAGCGCGTGCTGCGGATGGTTCGGCAGGGAAGGGTGGTTCACCTTTGCCACCAGCGGGTGGTTTGCAAGGTATTCCACCACCTTTTTGGTGTTCTCCGCATGGCGTTCCAGCCGCAGGGAGAGAGTCTCCACGCCCTGCAGCAGCAAAAAGGCGTTGAAGGGCGAGATGGCAGCGCCGGTATCTCGCAGGAGGATGGCGCGGATATAGGTCACAAACGCCGCAGGGCCCACGACATCCGCAAAGGAAACGCCGTGATAGCTGGGGTTGGGCGCTGCGATGCCGGGGTATTTTTCCGGCGACCAGCTGAATTTTCCGCCGTCCACGATAACGCCGCCCAGCGTTGTGCCGTGGCCACCCAGGAATTTGGTGGCGGAGTGCACCACGATATCCGCGCCGTGCTCCAGCGGCCTAATGAGGTAGGGCGTGCCGAAGGTGTTGTCAATCACCACTGGGATCCCCGCCGCGTGGGCGATCTCACTGACCGCCTCGATATCCGGGATATCGCTGTTGGGGTTGCCCAGCGTTTCGATAAACACAGCCTTGGTGTTGGGTTGGATCGCCGCTTTCACTTCGTCGAGGTTATGGATATCCACGAAGGTGGTATCCACGCCGTACTGGGGCAAAGTGTGGGCCAGCAGGTTAAAGCTGCCGCCGTAGATGGTCTTCTGGGCCACGATGTGCTCGCCCTTCTGCGCCAGCGCCTCAATGGTGTAGGTGATGGCCGCCGCTCCGGAGGCTACCGCCAGCGCCGCCACGCCGCCTTCCAGCGCCGCCACGCGCTGTTCCAGCACGTCCTGGGTGGAGTTGGTGAGCCGCCCGTAGATGTTGCCGGGGTCCGCCAGCCCGAAGCGCGCCGCCGCATGGGCGCTGTTGTGGAACACGTATGATGTGGTCTGATAGATGGGCACCGCGCGGGAATCGGTGGCGGGATCGGCCTGCTCCTGGCCGACGTGAAGCTGCAGGGTCTCGAATTTATAGCTGCTCATGATACTACCTCTTTCTTTTTATTTCAGATTATTTGGGGATGCAGGGAAAACATTTTGTGCGCCTGTGTTTCAGAACGGCGGCGCTGGTTTTCGTCACATTCGCCCGTTTCTGAAATTCGCCCGTAAAAGAGCGAAAAGGTTGATCTTCATATCTTCTGTCTCCTTTTTTATCTCCGCTCTCCGAACTCCGCTCTCCGCTCTCGTTTTACTCCGCGAACATGGGGGTGGAGAGATAACGCTCGCCGGTGTCCGGCAGCAGCGCCACGATGAGCTTGCCCGCGTTTTCGGGCCGCTTGGCCAGCTGCGTGGCGGCAAAGACGGCGGCCCCGGAGGAAATGCCCACCAGCAGGCCTTCCTTTTTGGCCAGCGTGCGGCCAGTGGCGAAGGCGTCCTCGTTTGACACGGTGATGATCTCGTCGTAGACGTTGGTGTTCAGCGTGTCCGGCACGAAGCCCGCGCCGATCCCTTGGATCTTATGCGGTCCCGCGTGGCCTTCCGAAAGCACCGGGGAAGAGGCGGGCTCCACGGCTACCACCTTTACGTCCGGGTTCTGCTCTTTCAGGTATTCGCCCACGCCGGAGACCGTGCCGCCGGTGCCGACGCCCGCCACAAAGATATCCACTTTGCCGTCGGTATCCGCCCAGATCTCCGGGCCGGTGGAAGCGTAATGAGCGGCGGGATTGGCCCCGTTGGTGAACTGGCTGGGGACAAAGCTGCGGGGCGTGGCGGCCGCCAGCTCGTTGGCCATTTCAATGGCGCCCTTCATTCCCTTGGCGCCCTCGGTGAGCACCAGCTGGGCGCCGTAGGCCTTCAGCAGGTTGCGGCGTTCCACGCTCATGGTTTCCGGCATCGTCAGGATGATGCGGTACCCGCGGGAGGCGGCCACGGCGGAAAGCCCGATGCCGGTGTTGCCGCTGGTGGGCTCGATGATGACGGAATCGGGCGTCAGCAGGCCCTTTTCCTCCGCGTCGTCGATCATGGCCTTGGCGATGCGGTCCTTCACGCTGCCAGCGGGGTTGAAATACTCCAGCTTGCCGTATACGTCGGCCTGCAGGCCGTTGTCCTTGATGTAATTCGTCAGCTTCAGCAGCGGGGTGCCGCCGATGAGATCGGTGATTGTTTCGTAGATTTTCATGATCGTGAACTCCTTTTGTCGGTAATTAGGCAGGAAATACATATTGCCTATCTGTTTGGTGGGTATTATAGCAGGCCTATTCCGGTTTGTCAAGGGTAAAATGAAAAAAACAAGAAGTTTTTCATAACATTTTTCTTTCAGCGCAAAAATGCCTATTGACAAAACGGCAGGCAGCCTTTATAATACATATAATATAGATAGGTATTATATATAAAAGATAAAAACGCGTTTTATATCGTGCCGTCGGTTCTGTTGGCGGTATCGGGATCGCGGAACAGTCGATACCGATACCGGTCGCATCAGCGGAAGCAATAGCGCCGCATTTTGCCGATTGGAACGGCCCGAAGGAGTAGATCTGATGTTGAATCAATATTCAAGAACCGAATTGATTTTCGGAAAAGAGGCCATGGAGAAGCTGTCTGGCAATGAGATCACGGAGGAGGCACTGAAC
>CAMJYF010000236.1 GCA_946409885.1 uncultured Clostridia bacterium
CGAATGGCATCTGATCGGCTCGCTCCAGTCGAACAAGGCCGCAAAGGCCGCCGCCGCTTTTTCTTTGTCCGGGGCCAGCTGAACCAGCCGTTCATAGCCCCGCAGCGCCAGCACGGTGCCCACGCCGCACTGGATGCCGTGCAGCGACCATGGCGTGCCGAACGCCAGCGCCCGCATGTCCCACAGGTGGGAAAAATAGTGCTCCACGCCGGAGACGGGCCGGCTGACCCCCGCGTAGTCGGCGGCGATGCCGGAGAGGATCAGCCCCTCCATCACGGCCTCCACGGCGGGGGGGTCCCGGGTGACGATGCCCGCGGCGTTGTCCACGCACTTTTTCAGGGCGGCGCGGATCATGGCCGCCACTTCTTCGCAGTAGTATTCGCCGGTGACGATCTGCCCGATGCGCCACTCGCACACGCTGACGTACTTGGCCAGCATATCCCCCAGACCGGACTGAATCATCAGCAGCGGGGCGTTTTTCAGTATGTCCGTGTCGCCGATCACCGCGTCCGGGCATTTGCTGTCCACGGAGACCTTCAGCCCGTCCCGCACCACCGAGGAGGTGGAGGAGGCGAAGCCGTCCATGGAGGGGGCGGTGGCCACGATCACGTAGGGCAGGCCGGTCATTTTCGCTACGATCTTGCCGATATCATTGACGACGCCGGAGCCGACGCCGACGAGGATATCGCAGGCGTGGTCGAAGTGGAGGAAGGCCGCGCCAACGGCCTTTTCGTCCGGCTCGGTGCGCTCCTCCGGAAAGGTGAAGACCGTATGGCCGATCCCGGCCCCGTCCAGCGCGGCCAGCGTCTGTTCTCCCGCCGCAGCGAAAGTGTTGCGGTCGCACAGCACGTAGGCTTTCTCGCCGCCGTACCCCCGCAGCACCCGGGGCAGCTCTTTGATCGCGCCGCTTTTTACCACGGCCTCTTTTAAGTGCGCGCCGTGCGTTTTGCCGCAGGGGCAGGCAAAACGCCCCCGGGCGATCAGCTCCTGCACGGAAAATGTGTGTGTCATATCATTGCCTCGTTATTTTTGCTTTTTTCTTTTTTCATCAAAGTCGATCAGATAAAGGAGGAGATCGTTCCAATGCATATCCGCAAGTTCATTCGGCGGCGGACATAGCTCCGGCGGCTCGATAGGAAGAGGCTCGATCCCTTCTTCGCCCTTCGTTTCATAGGCGTAACGCCATTCCCTGTCCACCCATTCCGAAGCCATTGCGTTTTTGGACCAGCAAAGATAGAGAACGTCTCTGTTCGCAATCTCCCGGTACAGCGCCGGCTGCCATTGTTCCCCGCGTCTCAGTTTTTCCACGTCAAGGAAAATGTCGATATCGCCGCAGATCAGTTTCATGCCCCGTACGATGGAAGCGACCTTGTCGCGGTCCGCGTGCGAGTAGGAAACAAAGGCGGAAGACACGTCCTTTCTTGTGATCGCCGGCTGCTGGATGTATTCGGCGCTGCAGGCGGCGGTAAAGGAAAGCCGGGTTTTGAGAACGCCTTCAAAATAGACCTTCGCCACGAACGAGACCGTCTGTTTCCCGTAATCCTCCGGCAAAAAGACGGAGAAGGAAAAATTGAGGTGTGAACCGGCCCAGACGTTCGTCATGGCGCCGTCCTCTATGGCAACGTCGGGGGACGTCAGAACGACGGTCACCTCCGCGCCGTACCGGATCAGCAGCTTGCCGGACCTCTTTTCCAACACCGGCGTCGGCGCCTGGGCGATCAGCTCCTCGACGATTTTCCGGGAGGCCTCCTCGTACATCATGACGTCGATATCCGCCGTTGCGCCTCTGACAAGGTTTTTCGGGGCGACGGCGGAAAATTCCACAACGGAAACGCGTCTCTCCTCCGCGCTTTCTTCTGTCCTGCTGCCGCAGCAGATGCAGAATGCCATGCCGGGTTCCAGCCTGCTGCCGCATCTGCCGCAGAACAGCTTCTGCCCCGCTCCGCGCGCGGGTCTCGGCCTGCCGCAGAAGGCGCAGAAATTGCCCTGCTCCATCCTGCTGCCGCAACCGACGCAAAGCCAGCTCTGCTCCGTGTCGCGCGCGGCGTTCCGCAGCGGAACGGCGGCTGCCCTGATCTCCTCCGGCGAGGGCATATATTCAGCTCCCCTCCGGGGCTGCGCTATGGTATTGGCGTCTTCTGCCAGGTGCCAGTCCTGCCAGCCGCCCTGTTCCCCGCCGTAGGGCTGTTGAGGAGACGGCGCGCCGTAAGCGGGGTGGGGGAAGGGCATATTCGGCTGCAGGGGGCTCTCTTCCGGTTGTCCCTGCCGGTACGTCTCTTCTTCCCGGTCCCGTTTTCTTTTCCCGAAGTGGAAAAAGCCGGATCCGCGGCCGGACCGCTTCTTTTTCGGTTCCGGCTCCGCGCCGTAGAATCCTCCCACGGGCGTCGGCGCCTGACAATACGGCGATCCGTAAGGGGAAAACGCCGGCATGTCCTGCGGCCCGGGCGAGGCAAATGGCGGAAAAGACGGTGCGCCCGCAGAAGGAGAGGGCGCCGGAGCCCCCTTTGGACCGGAAGGCGCTGCCGATGGAAAAACCGCCATCGGCTCGTAAGAGGTGATCGTATCCGTATGCCTGCCGCCTCCCGGGAAGAAAGAGGCAGCCGCCCCCGTACGGGGGGATCCGCTTTCCTCTGCGGCGGGGTCCGCCGGGGAGGGGCCGCCGTCAAACCGGATCACGGTCTTCTGCGGCGTCTCGTCGGCCAGCTGCTGCAGCATCAGCAGGCGCGAACAGAACCGTTCCACGGAGGGATACCGCTGCTCCGGGTCGCTGCGGCAGGCAGCCGCGATCACCGCGTTCAGATAATCGTTCAGTTCCGCCGGGGCGTCAAGGCGAATGGGCGGCAGCGGTTCCCCCTGAACATGCCGCCGGTAGGCTTCCTCCTTTTCCGCGCCGTTCCCGAACGGGTCCTTCCCGCCGGTCATCAGGCGGTAAAAGATCTGCCCGAGGGAATAGACCTCCGACGCTTCGGAGCACCGCCCTTCCATCAGCACTTCCGGCGCGGCATACCCCAGGGTGCCCCGCACGTCGTGTTTGTGGGGCAGCTCTTCGGCGAACAAAGCGACGCCGAAGTCGCTGAGAAGCGCATTGCCGTCGCTGCCGATGAAAATGTTGCCCGGCTTCAGATCCAGATGGTATATGCCGTTCCCGATCAGCTGCCGTACGGCGCGGCAGATGCGAAGCATCAGGCCGATCAGCTCGTCAAGCGTGTGCTCACCGCGCCGCAGAAACGATTGCAGCGGTTCATGGTATTCTTCCAGCAAAAAAAAGGTGGTTCCCCCGTCGGCCGTTTCCGTCTGTTCGCTGTCCAGCAGGGGAACAACGGCGGGCGACTCCCGCAGCAGCTGCAAAAAGCGGACCTCCCGCAGCGCGTTGTTGATCTTCTGTCCGTCGTTTCCGCAGCTGACGACCTTCAGAACGGCGGGCGGCGCGGAATCGATGCGGAACACCTCGCAGGTGCTTCCCCGGCTGAGGAAGGAGGGCTTCCCGAGCCGGCAGAACCGCTCCGGAACGTCCGCGCCGAGGAGCAGCCTCGCGCAGGCGGGGCAAAAGGGATACTGCGAAGGATCGTAAAGATGGCCATTGTCGCATTTCACGGATTGATTCATTGGTCCTTCTCCTTGTGGTTTGTCGGGCAGGGCGGACGCCGCTGCGAGGGATCGAAGGCGACGCCGACTTCGGTCATCCGGCCGTCGGAGACCAGAAAGGTCCGATGGCGGTCGGCCCGCAGGGGCGCAGGGAAAAGAAAGTCGAACGCGGGACCGGAAAGGCTCAGGTCCGCATGATAATAAGCACCGTCGATCCGGACAAGATTCCACTCGTGGCGGCTTCCGTTGAGAAAACCGGCAACCGTCGTCGCGAAAACGCCGAGTTCCGACAGAAGATACTGATATGCTTTTGCCATGCCCCGGCAGACGGCCCGTTTTTCAACCAGCGCGTTGCAGAGATTCTGCCCGCCGTTTGCCCCGGAATAGGCCACCCGGTCCGTCAGCAGGTCAAAAACCGCCCTTGCCTTTTCATATTCCGTCTCATAGTCCCGCGCCGTCAGCAAGTCGCGCAGGGCTTTTATCTGCGCCTCCGCTTTTTTTACAGACGCTTCATCGTAAACGAAAAAGGGCCTGATCAGCAGAACGCCGTTTTCCTTTTTTACGGCAACGCGCCCTTCAAACCAGAAAAAGTGCGGATGGTCCGTCAGAACGGCGTTGATGGCGGCGGG
>CAMJYF010000237.1 GCA_946409885.1 uncultured Clostridia bacterium
TCCGTCTGGACGACCCCGTCTGCAAATACTTCCCCTATGAATCCGGCAAGGAAAAACTGGACGAGCGCAACAGTGAGATCACCGTCTACGACCTGATCACCCAGCGTTCCGGCAAAAACATTTCCATCTTTACCACCAACAACGAAAAGAACGAATGGCTGAACAACTGGCTCAGCGCCCCGTTCAAGGGCGTGACGGGCGAGAAGTTCAACTACCTCAGCGAGAACATCTACATGCTGTCCCGCCTGGTGACGAAGGTCTCCGGGGAGAGCCTCACCGATTACCTTACCCCCCGCCTGTTTGAGCCCCTGGGCATTGAAACGCCCTATTGGGAGGTGGACCACAACGGCTTTGCCGCCGGCGGCTGGGGCGCCTTCCTGAAGACGGAGGACATGGCCAAGATCGGCGTGTGCTTCCTGAACATGGGCAAATTCAACGGCAAACAGGTGATCCCGGAGGAGTGGATCCGCCAGTCCACCGAGCGCCATCTGGAGGAGGTGCCCCCCACCTTTACGGATAAGCTGGGCTACGGCTTCCAGCTGTTCATCCAGCCGGAGTTCCGCGGCACCTATTCCTTCAACGGCCTGTATACCCAGTTCAACATCATGTACCCCAAATACAACGCGGTGTTCACCTGCACGGCGGGCGAGCTGCGGGAGGCGGATTTCCTGCGGGTGACCCACTCCCATTTTCCGGACGCCTTTACGGAGGTGCCGGAGGAGGACCCGGAGGGCTTTGCCGCGCTGCAGGCCTACGAAAAGAAGATCGCCGACCGCAAGCCCCCCATGGCCCGCCGCCGCCCGGACAAGGAGGCGGAGATCAACGGCCGTCTCATCAAGACCACCCACCGGCACAACGCCAGCGTGCTGGGCAGCGGCAACAACTTCATGCTGTCCCACCGGGCCGGGCAGATCAACAGCTTCCGCTTCCACTTTACCCACGACAGCCTGCAGGTGGAATTTACGGAAAAAAACAGCCCCCAGTCGGTCATCAACGTGGGGCTGGACGGCGAATATCTGTTTTCGGAGATCAAGCTGTCGGAGCTGACGGTGCCCGTGGCGTCTTACGGCACCTGGGCCAGCGAAAACGTGTTCAAGCTGACGGTGGTGCCCCGCAACATGGCCCAGTACCGGGAGTTTTACTTCCGCTTCCTGCCCGCCGGGGTGGTGCATGTCACCAGCCGCGCGCTGCCGGGCTTTAAGGACCTGTTTGAGTTCTACCTGCAGTTCAACGGCATGGTGCTGAACGAGCCGCTGCGCAAGACCTGCACTGTAGTCGCCAAGGCCGTCGGCTCCGTGCTGGACCCGAACTTCTACGGCGTGGTCAAATAATAACAGTTCCCGCAATAGAAACGCTCCGCCGGTTTCATCGTGAACCGGCGGAGCTGTCTGTTGTGCAGGCGGAAAATCGCGGATGGGAAAATTTGGATTTGGCGAGCCGTTGGCTCGAGTCGCAAGTCGTAAGTCGTAAGTCGTGAGTCGTAAGAAGCCCTTCGGGCGTTCCTGTATTACGTTGAAAATCAAAGGATTTCCATTTTGATTGAGCAACTATTTCTTACGACTTACGACTCACGACTTACGACTGTTTAGCGAGCTGTCGGCTCGCTAAACTTCAATTGGTATCATTCCGGCAGCGTGTCGGACATGGCCATAAAATCCAGCTTATCCATCTTGGTCCGGGGCAGGGAGGCGCGGAACTCTATTTTGCGGGGCACGGAAAAACCGTTCAGGTGCTTCTGGCAGTAGTCGAACAGGTACGCCCGCAGGGCGTCCTCGTCGGCGGCGGGGTCCGCCTTTACCACGCACAGCTTCACCAGGGATTTGCCGCTGTCGCTGTAGCCCTGCACCGCGCAGGCCTCGCTCACCTCCGGCAGGGCGTTGATCATCTGCTCGATGGAATAGGGATAGATATTGTAGCCGGAGATGACGATGATGCGCTTTTTGCGGCCGGTAAAAAAGAGGAAGCCGTCTTCATCTACTATGCCCATGTCGCCGGTGCGCACCCAGGGGGTGCCCTCCTCATCGTACCAGAAGCCGTCGGAATCGTCGTCGTCGGTGGGCAGGTAGCCGTTCATCCGCATTTCGCCGGTCAGGGCGATCTCGCCCTGTTCCCCGGCGGGCAGCTTATGCAGGTCCTCATCCAGCACGCAGACCTCCAGCCCCTCCAGCAGAGGCCCCACGGAATTGGCGCGGCTTTTCAGGTGGTTGTTGGTGGAGCAGATGGCGCTCATCTCGGTGAGGCCCCAGCCCCGGAACAGCTTGCCGATGGAGCCGCGCTTTGCCAGCGCCGCGTTGAACTCCTCCACAAAGTGCTCGCTGACGATGTCGCCGCCGGAGTACAGCACGTTCAGGTTCTTCAAACCCTCGTTGTCGAAGTTCTCCGCCTCAAACATCTTGTGGAACATGTTGGGCACGCCGCTGATGTACTGCACCTTGTAGCGTTTGATGTAGTCGTTGGCCTTCATCGCGTCAAACTTGGGCATGATGATGGGTGTGTAGTTGTTGCACAGGCAGTAGTGCATGCTCGCCCCCAGCCCAAAGGCGTGAAAGCAGGGCAGCACGCAGAGGGAATAGCTTTCGCCGTAGTCGTGGTTTACGTCGATGGCGTACTGGTGATAGGCCACGGCGTTGAGGGCGTAGGAGGAAAGCCGCACGGTTTTCGATTTGCCCGTAGTGCCGCTGGAGTGCATATACACCGCGTCCGCTGTGCCGTTGCCCGTCACCGTGGGCGCGGGTGGGTATGTCCCCGCCGTCAGGTCCCGGTAGCGCACGATATTGTCCCCCCGCGGAACGGCGACGTCCTTCTCCACATGGGCCTTCACGTAGTCCGTGACCGGGCCCTTGGTGAAATCTGAGGTGGAGCAGAGGACGGTAAAAATCGTCTGATAGACCGCCTCGAATTGCGTGGCGGACAGGTCCAGCCCGAACACGGCCTTCGATTTCGTAAAGGCCAGCACCTCCGCCAGCCTGTCCGGCGGGGTAAGGGGGTGGATGAAGTTGCACACCGCCCCCAGCTTGCTTGCCGCGTAAAACAGCGCGAAGGCGTGGGCGGAGGTAGGCAGAAAGGCGGCCACCACGTCGCCTTTTTCAATGCCCCTGGCGGCCAGCGCCGCCGCCAGCGCTTCAATTTCCGTTTTCAGTTCGCCCATGGTGTATTCGCAGTCCAGGTGGACGAAGGCGGCGTAATCCCGGCCCAGCAGCGCTTCCATATTGGCGTTGCAGGCCAGCATCCATTCATAACAGCTTTGCCCTTTGTCGGGGCGGGGCAGCAGGTCGTGTTGGGGGTGCAGCATGGCGGTTACCTCATTTCTGCGTTCAATTGACAACATCGTGTCGGGAAACTTACAGTTGCTATTTTACACTTTTTGGCGTATAATGTAAACAGACAATCCGTTGGGATTCTGTCGTTTATTGTTTTTCTGTGCAAAAAAAGGAAAGAGAGATAAGTGGTATGGACAGTTATGATCTGATCGTCATCGGCGCGGGCACCACCGGCGCCTATCTGGCGGAAACCATGGCAAAGCGCGGCCATTCCGTGCTGGTGATCGAAAAGCTGCCGAAGACGAAGGTGGGCAAAAAGTACGATATCTTCCATATCGAGGCCAAGGAGTTCGAGCGGCTGGGCATCCCCCGCCCGAAGGAGGGTGACCCGGCCTGGGCTTTTGAATTTGAGAAGAATTACAACGCGGACCAGCTGATGCACGCCCCCAAGTGCCAGCTCAACCCCATGGTGGGCCTGCACATGCACGAATACACCCTGCTGCTGGACGCCCGGGCGGAGGAGGCCGGGGCGAAGATCACTTACTCCTGCGAGTTCCTGGATTTCCTGTATGACGAAAAGGGAAAGATCTGCGGCGTGACGGTGAAGTACCGGGGCCGTGAAAAGAAGATCGCCGCCAGGCTGGTGGCGGATTGCTCCGGCATGGCCGCCGTTGGCCGCACGCGCCTACCGCAGGGGTACGGCATCGAGACCGCCCCCCTGACCGACGAGGACATGTTCTACGTGGTGCTGAAATACGTGAAGCTGAAGCATCCGAAGGACTATCTGGAGGGCTCCACCTTCTGGGCCTACTACAAGGCGTGGATCGCCCCCTGCGCGGATCCCCACGGGGCCATCATCGGCCTGGGCGCCTGCCATTCCTACGAGTACGCGGAGCAGATGCTTCATGCGGCGCTTCTGCTGGAGGATATCCCCCC
>CAMJYF010000238.1 GCA_946409885.1 uncultured Clostridia bacterium
TGGAAGTAGTGGGGGGTGGCGATGATGACCGCCTGGCACAGGCCGCTGTTGATCAGCTCCGTGGCGGTGTTAAAGCATTTCAGCCCGGGCACCAGCTCCAGGGCGCGGTCGAATTTGCCTTCGTCGATATCCGCGATGCAGGTCACTTCGATCTCCGGCCACTGGCCCTTGGCGTAATTCTGCAAATGGCCGAAGCCCATGTTGCCCACGCCGATGATACCCAGCTTCAATTTATCAGACATAATGAAAACTCCTTTCGCTCCTTTATTTAGGGATAAAATAGTATACCATATCATAAAAGGGAAAATCAATACGTAATCGCAAAAAAGTGAGGGAAAGGTATTCGGGCGGAACGAAAAAAGGCCCCTTTGCGGGGCCAACGGTTGTTTTTTTGTGTCACGCGCGGGGATGGAGGATCGCGTAGAAAAAGGACAGGAAATGCAGAAAGCGGGCGAACAGCTCCACCGAGTTGAACGCCATGCCGGGGATTCGCGCGTCCAGGCCGGGGGTGGTGATCGTGGGTACTGTCGTTTCGCCCAGGCCCAGCTCCGCCAGCTTCTCCAGCACAGCCACGGCGATCTTTTCGTTGCCCGCGGCGCTGGGGTGGATGCGGTCGGCGGCAAAGTCCGCGTCCTTATCGGTCAGGGCGGCGGCCACGTCCACGATGACGATCTCGCCGGGGTGCTCCTCGTCGTAGCGCGGCACGGAACCGTTGATCCAATCCGTGCCGTGGCTGTAGACCTGCTCCGTGTAGCCGGTCTGGGGGTTGTACAGGGTCTGCATCAGAATCACCGCGTCCGGGTTCAGCGCCCTTATGCCCGCGATGATCTCGCACAGGTCCTCATAGTAGCCCTCGCCGATCTCCGCGAAGCCCGCGTCGTCGTTCTTCACCAGCACGTCGGCCATCAGCTGGGGCAGGTTCCCCAGCAAAAAGTTGTTGCCGCCGATGGAAATGCTGATGATATCCGCCTGTTCAATATCCGCTTTTACGTTGTCGGTCTGCATCAGCCGCAGCAGGGCCCCGGTGGTGTACCCGGGGATGGCGTCGTTGGCGTAGTCGTAGCCGTTGGTTTCCGCCACGATTTTGCCGTATACCGCCTCGCGGGGATTGGCAAGGCCGGAGCCGTAGCCGATGGAATCCCCCAGCACCAGGTAGAAGGGACGGTCAGCTGCTTCGGGCGCTTCTTCCGCCAGCGCCGTAAGCCCCGGCAGACAGAACAGCATCGCCGCCGCCAGCAGCAGGGACAACAGTTTTTTCAGGTTCATAGTAAGCCTCCTTGGTTTGATGTCGCCTCCCATTGTACCGTCCGTTTGTTGCGAAACTGAGAAAAAAGTGTTAAAAATCAGTTGGTTTCGATAAAAAGCGGGATTTGTTGAGCAGAAGTTAGGCGCACCTGCGGCGCTGAGTCAGGCGTGCCTGACGGCACTGAGTTAAGCGGCGCTGACGCGCCTGAGAAAAGTTGTTCAGTGCTGCATTTTTTCTATTATCTCAGCGAAGCGCCTAACTCAGGCACGAAGTGCCGCCTAACTCAGCGAAGCGCTTCACTCAGGCGCGTCAGCGCCGCCTGACTCGTCGCGCCAACAGCGCGACAAAACCCGTCTTCTATCCCCCCAGCCTCACGTACCCGCTGTCCTCAATCAGCCGTTGGCCCTGGTCGCTCAGCAGCCAGTCGATCAGCAAAGGGATATTCGGGTTGGGGTTGTCCTCCCGGTACACGGCGTAAAACTCCGCCACGATGGGGTATGCGCGGCTTTGGATGTTCTCTTTGGTGGGGGCCACGCCGTTCAGGGCCAGCATTTTTACGCTGTCGTTGCCCACCATCCCTTCCATATAATACCGGAAGGAATAGCCGATGGAAGCGCCGAACAACACCAGCGGGGATTTGCCGCCGTAGGGGGTCTCCCCCATAAAGCGGTCCATGGCGGTCTGGCTGCCGCTGCCCTGCAGGCGGGTGACCGGGTTGATGGGCCGGTGAATGCCGCCCACCTGCGCCCAGTCGGTGATCTCCCCGGCGTAAATGGCCCGGATCTCCTGCGCCGTGAGGGAATCCACCGGGTTGGCCGCGTTGACGAAGAAGACGAAGGCCTCCAGCCCGATGGGCACGTACCGCAGGGTGACGCCCTGTTCTTCCGCGTATTGCTTCTGTTCCTCAGAGGGGGCGGCGGTGAAGAACACGTCCGTTTCGCCGTCCACCACGGCCTTGTAGCCCCGCACGGTGTTCTTATACTGCATTTTGCTGTCCGGGGCAAAGTTCTCCCCGTAGTAGTTGTCGTCGGAAAACGCGCCGCCCTCATAGGTGACGCTGCCCTCCGGATACAGGGCGTTGATGACGGCGGCGTACACGGGCACCAGCGCGGCGGCCCCGTCCAGCACGGGCAGGTCGCCGGACAGCCGCAGGGAGGCGTTCGCCCGCGCCAGGTCAGAGTCCTTTTCAAAGGGCAGGTAGCGCCTTACGTCGATCATTTTTGCCTGCGTGGCCCCGCCGAAGTTGTTGGAAAGCCGCCGGGTGAGCAGCCCGTACAGCCCGGCGTTGAAGGAGGCGAACAGCAGCGCCACGCCCGCCAGCAGCGCGATCTGTTTTGCCAATGTACTACGGCGCGGCATGGCCCCACACCTCCTTGGCGATAAAATAAATGATGGAGCAGTGCCGGTAGGCGTACACGTCGTAGGCGAAGTGGGCCGCGGTGACCGCCACGCAGACGATCACCAACGCCAGCAGCAGCCGGTAAAAGGTTTTTTCGTTCATGGAATGTACCTCACAGAAAGGGGACAGCAGGGGCGGCGCCGCCCGCCCTCAATCGTCATCGTATGTTCTTCACAGAAAGGGGATATCTGTAGGGGCGGGCACCGACCGCCCGCAGTTAACCGCCCGCAACCGCAATCATATGCTTTTCACAGAAAGGGGATATCTGTAGGGGCGGGCACCGACCGCCCGCAACCAACCGCCCGCAATCGTCATCGTATGGTCTTCACATAAAGGGGACGGCCCCAAAACGCAGCAGCAACCAGCCGCCCGCCAGCAGTCCCCAGCTCAGCAGCGCGATCACGCCGCAGAATTTGCCGGTGATCCGGCAGTTTTCCAGTGCCTCGTCCGGATAAGCCCCTGGCGAGGCCTCGTTTTTGCGCCGCATCATCCGTCGGCGGATGGCGCAGACCAGAAACCCCGCCGCCGCAGCCACCGGCAGCGCGAAAATTACAATTATCATCAAAACCGCGTCCATAAAATCGCTCCTTTTTCATCTTTCATCTCTCATCTTTTCTATTTGTTCACATATGCGCCACAGCGGCGGACAGCAGCCACCAGATCCCCGCCGACAGGGCGCAAAAGCTCAGCGCGGTGATCCCCAGCACCTTTACGGCGTGTCTGGCCGATTCGGTGCGGCGCGGCTCATCTTGGTTCCGGCGAAGGACCAGCCAGTAGACAAGCGCGATCAGAAAACTGGCGGTGCTGACCACCGGCCCGGTGAAAAAGAGCAGCCAGATCCCGTCAAACGACATTGCGTTCCCCTCCTTTCGGTTTTCTATGATCATATTACCACACAAAACCAAAAGAAACCGTACTATGTCACAATTGTCCCAGTAAATGTCACAAAAATAATGCTTTTTCAGCTGTTTTTCAGGTTAAACAGCCGATTGTTGCGTTGGCTTTCACTTTTTTCAAAAATCGCCCCTGAATCGGACGCAGGGATTTTTGAAATGTGCTATGCTATCGGTATCAACCGAAAGACAGGAGGCAGATATGGGAGCGGATTCCTTTATCCCCGTTTACGACTGGATGCTGGACCTGCCCATCCACGGCAGCGAGATTTTGCTTTACGCCATTATCCACAGCTTTTCATCCTCTGCGGGCAGCTTTACGGGCAGCCAGCAGTACCTGGCCCGCCGGGCGAAGCTCACAAGACAAAGCGTCAACAGCATTCTCAGACAACTGGAAGAAAAACAGCTGGTGTTGAAGACGGATTATATGAAAGACAATGTGAAGTATTGTGTGTATCGGGTAAACGCTCAGTTCCTTCCCAAAGAGGGTATGTCAGAATCGGATCACCCCTGTAAAGAAACCGGACAGGGAGATGTAAAGAAACCTGACATCCCCTGTAAAGAAACCGGACAGGGAGATGTAAAGAAACCCGACACCCCCTGTAAAGAAACCGGACAGGGAGATGTAAAGAAACCCGACACCCCCTGTAAA
>CAMJYF010000239.1 GCA_946409885.1 uncultured Clostridia bacterium
ATCGTTTGATCAGTAAACGCTGCCGCCGCGGGAAAAACGGATAATGCGATAAAAACCGCGGGGACCGAAAAAGAAAGCCGGGCCGTCCGATGGTGATCGGGCGGCCTGGCGGGCCTTATGATTGGGAAAAGGGGGTTATTCTTTTTCTTCCGCCAGCTTTTGCATCGCGTCCGGCTTGCTCTTGAGGTAATACCCGGAGATCAGCGCGGCGCATTCCGTGCCGCTCAGGGGGACCTTTTCATCCAGCCACGCCTTTACGTTGCTTTCGATGGCGCCGAGGGAATAGTAGATGAACAGCCTGACCTCTTTTGTCTCCGCGTCCGAAAAGCTGCTGTCGATCTCCGCTGTCAGCCGGTCGCCCACATAGGTGACGATGCGATTGATGAGGGAATCACTGCGGGAGGTGGTGACAAAAAGCTTATAGTAGGCCTTTTTCGCTTCCAAAAAAGTGAAGGCGCTGGTGATGACGCCGGAAGGATCCAGAAGGATGTTCTTGGCCCCGACGGAGTCGATCGTCTCCCGAACCGTTTCCATCATATTGGTCTCGATGGCGTTATAGAGATCGTAGACGTCCATATAGTGGGCGTAAAAGGTCCCGCGGGAGATCCCGGCTTTTTCTACGATGTCCGTTACTGTGATTTTGGTGATATCTTTTTCATTCAGCATCTCGGCAAAGGCTTTTTTGATCATCTGCCGGGAACGGACGGCGTTTTTGTGGGTGGATTTGTGCGTTACAGCCATGGGGTCAGTTTCCTTTCTTGTTTGTCTCTGCTTTTTTGGAATACTTCGTTTTATAAATCACGCGCATCAGAAGGCATTCCGTGAAGTTGATGCGTTCGTCTTCCTTGCCGTAGAGGTCGGCGGCCACGTGGGCCATGCAGCCCTTTTCCGTCACTAACTTGACCGCCTGGGCGTCGTCCTGCGAGGAGCCCACGCACAGCGCGCCGCTGTTTTTCAGCATTACGGCGTTGCGGCCTCGCAGCAGCTTTACGGCCTTTTTGGCGGTCTTTTGCGGATCCGCCGGGTGATAGGGCGCGGTTTTCAGGTTGACGCCGGTGATCTGGGCGAAATCGTCCAGAAACGGCCGGATGGTGGCGCCGATGCCGGAGACGGCCAGGGTGGCGGGCTCCGTGGAGTGCAGCACCGCGTTCACGTCGGCGCGTTTGCGGTAGATCATGCTGTGCAGCACGGCGGCCTCCGGCGCGTCGATGACCTTATCCAGCGGCCGGCCGGTCGTGAGATCCACCTCCACCGGTTTGCCGCCGCCCGCGGGGGTCAGGGTGACGGTGTCAAAGTGGCGCTCGGAATCGTAGGCGGGGAAGACGTAATAATCCTTTCCCTTTTTGCGGGTCTCGGCCACGTATTCGCACAGGCTGGTAAAGCTCTCCGCCGTTTTGCCGGTCAGCTCCCGGTACCTCTCGAACAGCGTCTGACGGCAGACGTCCTCCAGCAGATTGGCCACGTGGAAGGCGTCCTCCAGGCTGCCGCCCAGGCACAGCGCCCCGTGGTGATGCATCAGCACCGCCTTGGAGGTGGACCGCTGCAGCGCGGCCACCACGCCAGCTTTCAGCTTGCCGGTGCCGGGCAGGCCGTAGGCGGCCAGCGGCACGTTGCTGCCGATGGCGGTTTCCGCCTCACCCGTCAGGCCGTTGATATCCCGGCCGGACAGCCCGGCCAGGGACGCGAAGGTCTGGTGGGTGTGGATGACAAAGTCCACGTCGCCGCGCAGCAGATAGCAGGCCGCGTGGATGCCCTTTTCGGAGGAGGGCTTGATTTCCCCGGCGTAGGTCAGGTCGTGGATGTTCACCACCACGATATCCTCCGGCGTCAGGGACAGGTAATCCCTGCCGCTGGGGGTGATGGCGAAATAGTTCTGGTCGATGCGGCAGCTGACGTTGCCCCAGGTGCGCTGGATCAGCCCTTTTTCACAGAGCATTTTTCCGGCCCGGATGACCTGTAATTTTGCCTGTTCTTTCTCCATTTCGATCATCCTATCCCGTTATCTCATTCTTTAACGGCCACGTTGGCGAAGACCTTGTCGAATCTGGCCACCGCGTCGTCGATCAGCTCCGGCGTGTAGGCCGCGCTGGTGTAAAGGCGGCTGCCCGCCAGGGTCACAAGGCCCTCCGCCATGTAGGCGGCGCCCATGTGGGTCATTTCGGTCTTTCTTACGTTGGTCTCGTCCAGCACGTGCGGGATGGTCCACGGCTTGTGCCAGTCGATGGAGAACTGCAGGGTGCCAACCGTTTCCATATGGCAGATGGAGCCCTGGTTGAAGGCCACGAAGGGCAGGTGGCGCTTTTCGATGATCTCCTGCAGGCCCTTGGTGATGCGGTCGCCCATTTCGCCGGCCTTCTGGCAGGCGTTGGTGCGGTCGATCTCTTCCAGCGTAAAGTAACCCGCCGCGCAGCTGAGGGGGTTGGCGGAAAGGGTGCCGCCGCAGAAGGCCTTTTTCACCTTCACGGCGCCGTCCAGGCCCGCGCCCAGGTACTTCATGTACTCGCGCTTACCGCCTACGCCGCCCGCGCCCGGGTAACCGCCGGCGATGACCTTGCCGAAGATGGTAAGGTCGGGGGAGCAGCCGAAGTAGCCCTGCGCGCCCGCCATGCCGATGCGGAAGCCGGTGACCACCTCGTCGAAGACCAGCAGCGCGCCGTACTTGCGGCACAGCCGCTCCACGCCCTGGCAGAAGTTTTTGTCCACGGGACGGGAACCGCTCTCGGGGCCGATGGCCTCCAGGAACACGGCCGCCGTGCCGCCGCGGAACATATTGCGGCGCAGGACCTTTTCCAGATCGTTCAGGTCGCCGGGGAAGAATTCCTGGGTGTCGCGCATGATGCGGATGGGCACGCCGTTGGCCTGGGTGAACTTGGTGCCGGGGATGCGGATGCCGTAGCCCAGCTGATCGCTCCAGCCGTGGTACGCGCCGCCCATCTTGACGATGTTGCGGTTCTTGGTGGCCAGCCGCGCGATGCGCACGGCCAGCATGCAGGCCTCCGTGCCCGACTGCAGCATGCGGAACATATCCACCGTCTCCACGCTGTCGGCGATCTTCTTGGCCAGCTTGTACTCAAACTCGTGGAACAGGCCGGTGGAAGGGCCGCAGGTGTTCAGCAGGTCGATCACCTGCTCGCGCACCTCCGGGGGGTTGGAGCCCAGCACCGTGGGGCCGCCCGCCTGCAGGAAATCGTAATATCTGTTGCCGTCGATATCATAAAGATAGCAGCCCTCCGCCTTGGTGAACACCAGCGGGAAGGGATAGTTGAACGCCAGGTTGTGCTGTACGCCGCCGGGAATGATCTTTTTGGCCTCGTCGATCATCGCCTTGGACTTGGGGCACTTGGCGTCGAAGTAATCCTTCTCATAGGCCGCCAGCGCTTCCGGCGTGATGGTATAGATGGGCTTTTTGATCAGCTCGTTCAGCTTGCCGTTGACAGCGGCAGCATCCGGGTACTGCGAAATAGAAAAGCGTGTATCCATTTTTCTTCCTCCATCGGACCGGAACCCCGGCCCTTATTTATATAATGATATTGTACCATAGGTCAAACAGGAAAACAAGTGTCAATTGTGAACTTTGTATACCAATTGTTAAATTAGTATAAATATTTTTCGACTATTTTTGTAAAGACCGGTTGAAAGTCCGCACCTCGCCGTTTTGCAGCTCCGCCACCGCATAATAACCGCTCCCCGCGGGGCCGGGGTTGACCATGTACAGATCGCCGTCAAAGTCACTGAAGGGCTGGTGGGTGTGGCCGAACAGGCACAGCTTCGCGTTCTGCTCCCGGGCGGCGAAGTACAGGTTCTGCAGGCCGTATTTCACCCCGTACCGGTGGCCGTGGCAGGCGAAGATCCGCACGCCCTCCGCCTCCGTCAGCACAAAGTCCGGAAAGCCGTAAACGGCGCTGTCGCAGTTGCCCCGGCAGTGGTAAACGGGCTTGCCGGAGGTCAGTTCCGCCAGGGGCATCAGATCGTCGCCGCCGTCGCCCAGATGGATGATCATATCCGCGTCCCGTTCCCGCTGTAAGATCTGTTCCAGAAAAAAGAGGTAGCCGTGGGAATCGGAAAGAATGAGCAGTTTCATGGATAATTACCTGCCTTTGGGAATATAGATTGGTGAGGGAAGGGGATTTGTCGGGCGCTTTGCGCCCAGTCGGAAGTCGCCAGTCGGAA
>CAMJYF010000240.1 GCA_946409885.1 uncultured Clostridia bacterium
CTGTGGGACGGCTGGACAAGTGTACCAGCGGCCTGATGGTGCTGGCGCTGAACCGCCACGCGGCCTCCGTGCTGCCGGACCGGGTGCGAAAGGAATATCTCGCCGTGGCCGGGGGCGAATTCCACGGCAGCGGCACCGTCGACCGGAACATTTACCGGCCGGACCCCATGAAGACCCTGCGGGCAGCGAGCGAAGACAACAGCCGTGGCGAACGGGCAGTGACCCACTGGGAGGCGTTAGCGACAGACGGACAGCGCACACTGCTGCGGATTCACCTGGAGACGGGCCGCACCCATCAGATCCGGGTGCACTTCGCGTCGTTGGGCGCGCCGCTGGCCGGTGACGCCATGTACGGCTCGCAGGATACTTCCATCGGCCGGGCGGCCCTGCACTGCGCCAGACTGACCCTCACCCACCCTGTCACCTGGCAGACGCTGTGTTTCAGCGCTCCCCTGCCGGAGGATATGGCGACAATTCTGAGAGAGATGTCGGTTGACCTGAAAGGGATCTGTTAAAACCACAGCATGTTTACATTTCATTAACATTATTGTAACATTTGAGTTGATAATAAGAGACAGAAGGCTGATACAGCCGTGATTTATAAAAAAGGGTGAAGAAAAACATGAAAAAAGGAATTATCGCCATCATCATTGCCGTGGCCGTCAGCATAGCCGCCTTTGCGCTCCGCACGGTCACCAAAGGCGCCGGCGCCGTCGGCAACCTGTTTACACCGGTCAAAAACTGACCGGATTTTTTTTGATTTTTTTAAAATAATTCTTGCAATTCCTGTTTTATTGTGTTATACTGTTCAGGCGTTCGTATGAGTGTGGGAATCCCCTCACTGCGATTAGTGTAACGCATATACTAAAGCGGGTGGTCCTCTGGCCCGGCCGGAACGGCGGCGTATGAACATCTGATAAAACAAACGGAGGTTTTTTGAAATGGACGCATTGAAACTGATGACCGAAGGCATGCTGAAAGAGCAGCCCCCCGTAATCGAGATCGGCGACACCGTCAACGTGCACGTCAAGATCCGCGAGGGTGAAAAAGAGAGAATCCAGGCATTTGAAGGCACCGTGATCGCCCGCAAAGGCGGCGGCGTGGCCGAGACCTTTACGGTGCGCCGTCTTTCCTACGGCGTTGGCGTGGAAAGAGTTTTCCCGATCCACTCCCCCAACGTTGCGAAGGTGGATATCGTGAGAAAGGGCCGCGTACGCAGAGCCAAACTGTACTACCTGAGAGGCAGAGTCGGTAAGGCTGCCAAGGTCAAAGAGGCTCTTAAATAAAATGCTCACCGAGGGACGCTGGCTGTGTCCCTCTTCTTTTTGATAAAAAGCGCATGACAAACACCGGGCACAACGGCAGCACCGTCTACGACAAGGCGGCCGCCTATCTCTATTCCCTGCTCTCCATGATCCTGGGGATCATGGTGTGTGTTTTTGCGCTTTTTACCTTTTTCTTCAGGCTGGTTTCAGTTTCCGGTGATTCAATGAACCCAAATATTTACCACGGGCAGAAGATCATTGTTTCCAACGTAATGTACCGGCCGGATTACGGGGATATCGTGGCCATCGGCCGCTCCACCCCCACGGAAAATTCCATCATCAAACGGGTGATCGGCCTTCCGGGCGATAGGATCGACATCAATTTTGACACCCACATCGTGGTGGTGAACGATTCCGTCATCACCGAACACTATCAGACGCTGGGGGCGATCACGGAACGCGGCGACGTGGCCTTTCCGCTGACCGTGCCGGAGGACTGCGTGTTTGTATTGGGAGACAACCGCAACAACTCGCTGGATTCCCGCTATTCCTCCGTCGGCTTCATCCGGCTGGATGAAATCACGGGGAAGGCGCTGTTCCGTCTTTTTCCGCCGGGACCGCTGTATTAGACGCCGCGTTTATCTACTCAATTGATACCAAAAAAACACCTGAATTGAAACGACAGTTTTGCGTCACTTTCAATGACAGATAGGAGGATTTGAAGTGTCTGACATGGAATTTGAAAACGACATCAACGATCTGGAGCAGTCTTCCACAACGGAAACAGAGAAGACAGAGCAGCCCCCGCAAAAAAAAGAAGAAGAGGCGGGGACGCTGGTCGGCGCGCTGTATGAGGGCGTTTCGATCATCGTATCCTCAATCATGATCATAGCCCTTTTGTTTACGTTCGCGTTCCGTCTGGTTGGCGTTGTGGGCAGTTCCATGAATGATACACTGCACGACGGCGACTGGGTGTTGGTGACGCCCTATTATACCGAGCCGAAATACGGGGATATCGTCATCGGCACAAAAGAAACCGCGGCGGAAAAATCCCTCATCAAGCGTGTGATAGCGGTAGCGGGGGACGAGGTGATCGTGGACGAGCACGACGACGTTACCGTAAACGGGGTTGCGCTGAAGGAAGACGCCTATACATTGAAAAACGGCGAGCGCCACGGCAACCTCACCTATCCCGTCACCGTGCCGGATGGCTGTGTGATGATGATGGGCGATAACCGCTGCGGCTCCTGGGACTCCCGTTTCAGCGAGATCGGCTTTCAGGAGTACGATTATCTGTTGGGAAAGGTCCAGTTTCGTCTGAGCAAGGATTTTAACGTATACAGGACTTTCCAACAGGAGAACGGAAAGTCAGCGGATCCCATGCCTGATATTCAAAAGGAAACGGTGCAGTGGTTTCCGGGTCATATGGCCAAAACCCGCCGGAAGATCAAAGAAAGCCTGTCCCTGGTGGACGGCGTGACGGAGCTGCGCGACGCGCGCATTCCCCTTTCAAGCACCAATCCGGAGCTGAATGAGCTGATCGGGGGAAAGCCGAAGATCATTTTACTGAACAAGGCAGATCTGGCGGACGACGCCGCCACCGAGCGGTGGATCGCCTATTACCGGTCCCTTGGCGTAACGGCCCTTGCTGTGGATTGCCGCAGCGGAAAGGGCCTTTCTTCCTATCGCCGCACGGTAGCCCAGGTGCTGCAGGACAAGATCAGAAGCAACGAGGAAAAGGGCATGACGGGCAAGGCCCTGCGCCTGATGGTGGTGGGCATCCCCAACACCGGCAAATCCTCCTTCATCAACCGCATGGCGGGCAACGGCAAGGCCAAGGTAGAGGACCGGGCCGGGGTCACGCGCCACAACCAGTGGTATGTGCTGGGGGGCGGCATTGAGCTGCTGGATACCCCCGGCGTGCTGTGGCCGAAGTTCGACGACCCGGAGGTGGGCTACAAGCTGGCCTTTACCGGCGGCATCAAAGACCAGATTCTGGATATCGAGGAGCTGAGCGTCCGCCTGCTGGAGATCCTGCGGCGGGACTATCCCGACCGGTTGAAGGAACGCTACAAGGTGACGGATTCCATTGACCTGCCGGCATGGGAGCTGCTGCAGGCAATCGGCAGAAAGCGCGGTATGCTGATTGCCGGCGGCGAGGTGGATACCCTGCGGGCCGCCACCATGCTGTTTGACGAGCTGCGCGCCGGTAAGCTGGGCCGCATCTCCTTTGAAACGCCGGAGGACGCCCAATGACATACGAATATGAACACGAACTGAAGGCCAGGGGATATTCCCTCATCTGCGGCATCGACGAGGCCGGGCGCGGCCCGCTGGCGGGGCCGGTCTTCGCGGCGGCGGTCATTCTGCCGGAGGGGCTGGAGGACCTGGGGATCAACGATTCCAAAAAGCTGAGCGAAAAAAAAAGAGACCTGCTGTTTGAGCAGATCAAAGAAAAGGCGGTTGCATGGTCCGTGGCCAGCGCTTCGGAACGGGAGATCGACGAGATCAACATTCTGAACGCCACCTTTCTGGCAATGAAGCGGGCGGTGGAGGGGTTGTCCCTTCGGCCGGAGATCGCCCTGGTGGACGGCAACCGAAAGCCCGGCACCGGCATTGAGGAGCTGACGCTGGTAAAGGGCGACGCGAAATCTATCTCCATCGCCGCTGCGTCCATTCTGGCCAAGGTCAGCCGGGACCGGTACCTGTTGGAGCTGGACAGGCAGTATCCCCAATATCAGTTCGCAAAGCACAAGGGCTACCCCACGAAACTGCATTATGAGATGATAAAGGCCCATGGGGTCTCCCCTATTCACAGGCGGTCTTTCTTAAAGAATCTTGATGAGCACTGAAGGTGACAGCGATGGCCATGCCGGAGCATTTAAAAACAGGCGC
This sequence comes from uncultured Clostridia bacterium, assembly GCA_946409885.1. Classification (GTDB taxonomy): domain Bacteria; phylum Bacillota; class Clostridia; order Oscillospirales; family Acutalibacteraceae; genus RUG806. Next base: position 4,161 of record CAMJYF010000240.1, read on the forward strand.
GCGGGGCGAA
>CAMJYF010000241.1 GCA_946409885.1 uncultured Clostridia bacterium
GTCGGCGGTAGCGGCCTCATAGGCCACGTTGACCGGATGCTTCAAAGGCAGGTTCCAGATGGGGAAGGTCTCGAACTTGGCGTAGCCGGCCTTCTGGCCACGCTTGTTCTCGTGATAAAGCTGGGAGAGGCAGGTGGCCATTTTGCCGCTGCCGGGGCCGGGAGCGGTGACCACGATAAGCGAGCGCTCCGTTTCGATAAAATCGTTTTTGCCGTATCCCTCGTCACTGACGATCAGGGGCAGGTTGGCAGGATAATCCGCGATGAGATAGTGGCGGTAGACCTTCATGCCCAGGTTGTTGAGCCGCTTTTCAAACTGGATGGCGGCGGGCTGCTCGGTGAACTGGGTGATGACCACGCTGCCCACGTACAGGCCGAACTCCCGGAAGGCGTCGATCAGCCGCAGGCAGTCCGCGTCGTAGGTGATGCCCAGGTCCCCGCGGCGCTTGTTCTTTTCGATGGCGTCCGCACTGATGACGATGACCACCTCCGCGTCGTCCCGCAGCTCGTTGAGCATCCGGATCTTACTGTCCGGCTGAAAACCGGGCAGCACCCGTGAGGCGTGGAAGTCGTCGAACAGCTTGCCGCCGAATTCCAGGTACAGCTTGCCGCCGAACTGCGCGATGCGGTCCTTGATGTGCTGCGACTGCAGTTGTACGTATTTATCGTTGTCGAATCCCAGTTTTGCCATGCTCTCTCCTCCCGTCCGGCAAATCGTTCCATAAAATTATTCCCGTCGCGTCAGACGGGAATAACGGTTTCGTTGCATCACAAAAGCGCGGTCATCTGATAACGCCCTTGGAAAGGACGCTGTCGCCCAGATACCAGTAATGAGCCAGCACGTCGTAGGAGACGCCCTCTTCCAGAGCGGCGTTTCCGGCGAGAACGTACTTCTCCGCGGTGGTTTCGCTGCCTTCCACGGCGATATCCTTATTACGCTCGATGCCTGCTTTTTTGACGTATTTCAGCAGCTGCTGCGCAGCCTTGATATACTTTTTCTTTTTGCCCTTCCACTTTTCCACATAGCCGAATTCGGAAGCGAAGGCGCTTTTGAATTCCAGCGTGCCGAAGGAACTGGCCACCTTGGTGTTCCAGGCGTCAAACACGGCGTCCTTCCGGCTGATGTTGCCGCTGGCCAGCAGATACAGCGGCTCCAGCAGCTCGCCGAACTCAAAGGCGTTGTCACGCAGCCCCAGGATGATATCCTTCTTGGGGCCGGGCTTCATGTCCTCAATAGACTTACCCGGTCTTGCGCCGCCTTTCCCGCGGAACAGGAAGAAGGACAGCGCGCCGCCGCACAGCGCGGACAGGACGATAACCAGAATCATGATCGGAGTCGGAAAAAACAGTAACATTTTATTATCTCCCTCGGTTCAATTCAATGACCATAAGATCAGAACAATATAACTAACAACATTATAAAGAAAGAATGGTTATTTGTCAACAAAATAAATAAAAAAATTTATTTCCTCCCGCTTTTTCGCCGCCGGACGCGCGGAATCACAGTCTTCTGCGCAGAATATCCCCCGGGAACAGCCGGTGAGGGCAGGGCACGGTCACTTTTTCCTGCACCAGATGGGCCGCGTCCCGGTCTTCCCCGTCCTCGCCGGTGATGCGTTCCACCGGGAAGGACAGCCCCATGGAGGAGGGAGAAAGGATCTCCAGCGTATCCCCCACGGCAAACCGGTTGCGCTGCTCCACCACATAGCGGCCGTCGCCGGCCTCCCCCAGCACCACGCCGATAAAATCGCAGGTGCGGTGGTACAGGCCGTCGTTGTAGGGGTCCTGCTTCATTTCGCCGAAATAAAAGCCGGTGGAATAGGGCCGGTGGCTGGCGCAGTCCAGCTCCGCCTCGCACTGCTCCGGCGTGGCGGTGCCGTCCATCCGGTGGCGGTAGGCGTTGACGACGGTGGCCACGTAGTAGGGGGATTTCATGCGGCCCTCTATTTTAAAGGATCGGACGCCGGCATGTTCCAGCCGGTCCAGGAAGGAGATGCAGTTGAGATCGGCGGAGCTGAAGACAGCGGTGGAGCCGCCCTCCTCCACCACCGGGAAGGCCATGTTCTGCCGCTTGCCCTCGATGAGGAAGTAGCTCCAGCGGCAGGGCTGGGCGCACTCCCCCCGGTTGCCGCTGCGGTTGGCCAGAAAGGAGCTGAGCAGGCAGCGGCCGGAATAGGCCATGCACATGGCCCCGTGAACGAAGACCTCGATCTCCATCTCCGGCGGGATCTTCCCCCGCAGCTCCTCAATGGCGGCCAGGGACATCTCCCGGCCCAGCACCACGCGGGAGGCGCCCATGCCGTGATAGACGTTCACCGTTTTGTAGTTCAGGCAGTTGGCCTGGGTGCTGACGTGGACGGGCAGCTCCGGGCACTGCTCCCGCAGCTCCGCGATGACGCCCAGATCCGACACGATGACAGCGTCCGCGCCGATCTCCTTCAGGCGTCTGGCATAGCCGCCCACCTGGCCGATCTCGCCGTTTTCCGCGAAGCAGTTGACGGTGACGTACAGCTTTTTGCCCCGCTGGTGGGCGTAAACGGCGGCCTCTTGCAGCTCCTCAAAGGAAAAGCCCGCGCTGCCGGCCCGCAGCTGCAGCAGGGGCCCGCCGCAGTAGACGGCGTCCGCGCCGAAGTACAGGGCGGTCTTCAATGCTTCCATGCTCCCCGCGGGAGCCAGTAATTCCACGTTCATTTCAATAGCAAAGGTCTTTGATGATCTGCGCGTACATGGCGGCGGTCAGCAGCAGCTCGTCCGTGACGGCAAACTCGTCCGCGCCGTGGATGCGGTAATCCGTGCCGGGAAATTCCACGCCGAAGGCCACGCCGCCCTCGATGCCGTGGACGTAGGTGCCGCCGCCGATGGCCAGGCACTCCCCTTTTTGGCCGGTGTAATCCTCATAAACCCGCAGCGCCTCTTTGACGATGGGCGCGTCCTTGGGCACGTAGTGGGCCGGGGTGACGGCGGGGTCGCCCGCAAAAGCAAAGCCGCTTTCCGCCAGACGGCGGGCGACGGTCCCCTTTACGTTCGCCTGCTCCGCGCAGACGGGGCAACGCAGGTCGAAGCCGCCGCGCAGCGTGTGGCCGTCGAATTGCAGAATACCGAAGTTCAGCGTCAGCGCGCCGGAGACCTCGTCGCTCATCTTTACGCCGCAATGCGCGCCGTCCGTCTCGCCGTGGGGAACCATGGCCAGCAGCGCCGAAAGGGCCCGCTTTATTTCGCCGTCGGGCAGGATCTCACACAGCAGCGTCAGCAGGGCCGTGTTGGCGTTGACGCCCTTTTCCGGCGAGGCCGCGTGGGCGGAGACGCCCTCGCAGTAGAGGCGGGTGTTGCCGTTTTCCGTTTCCACCCGGAAGGAAGCGCCCGTCCGGCGGGAGACCTCCACTAAGATGGCGCCCCGCTGTTCGGGGACAGAACCGGCAATGAGGGCGTTGGCCTTGCCGGGCACGATATTGGCGGTGGCGCCGCCGTTGATCTCCAGCAGGCCGCCGGGAACGGCGATCGATTGGGAGAACTCCGGGGCGAACCGGCCCTTTTCCAGATGGATCAGCGGGTAATCCGCGTCCGGGGACAGGGTGTATTGCAGCGTTTCCCGCTGGGAAAAGTAATAGTCCATGTCCTCGCTGCCGGTCTCCTCGCCGCAGCCCAGCACCAGCCGCACGCCGGTTTTGGGCGCGCCGTACAGCTCCCGCGCCGCTTCCAGCGCGTAGAGGCAGGCCACGGCGGGACCCTTGTCGTCCGTGGTACCGCGGCCGTAGAGGCGGCCGCTTTCCTCCGTCATGCGGTAGGGCTCCTTCGTCCAGCCGTCGCCCTCGCTGACCACGTCCAGATGGGCCAGCAGCATCAGGTCCGGCGCGTCGCCGAAGGTGATCTCCCCGGCGTAGTTGTCAAAATTGCGGACGGAAAAGCCGTGCTCGGCGGCAAGCTTTTCCGCCTCCGCCAGCGCCCGCGCGGGGTCTTCGCCGAAGGGCTTACCCGGCAGAGGGGCCTCCCGCACGCTTTTGATATCCACCAGCCGCTTGAGGTCGGCAATGAAGCGGGATTTGTTTTTGTTGAGATAGGATGTGATGTTGTTGTTCATTTTTCTCTCTCTTATGCAAATTGTAGTTTAGCGAGCTGTTGGCTCGCTAAACAGTCGTAAGTCGTGAGTCG
>CAMJYF010000242.1 GCA_946409885.1 uncultured Clostridia bacterium
CAGTGTAAAAACGATCGCACAAGACGCATTCTGTTATTCGTCACTGACAGGGATTATGATCCCAGACAGCGTGACAGTCATTGGAGACGGCGCTTTCTATGGGTGTTCCGGGCTTACCGGCGTGACGATTCCGGACAGCGTGACAGCTATTGGGGTCAGCGCTTTTTCCCATTGTTCCGGTTTAGTCAGCGTGACGATTCCGAACCGCTTGACAAACATCGGGGTGGATGTGTTTTACGGTTGCAAGGCAATCGAAACGCTGACGATCGGCAAGACAATTGAGCAGTATACATTGACGGAACTGGGGGTCCCGACCGACAGCCTGAAAACCGTCGTAATCACCGACGGCGCGACAAGTATCAAGGCGGCTGCGTTTACCGGGAGGAATAATTACTCCGGAGATTATACCAGCCTTACCACTGTAACCATCCCGAACAGCGTTACTGTCATCGGGGACGAGGCGTTTTACGGATGCACAAGCCTTACGGGCGTAACAATCCCTGATTCTGTAACAAAAATCGGCGGTGCCGCGTTTTACGGATGCACAAGTCTGAAGAGCATTTCCATTCCGGACAGCGTAACAAATATCGGGGAATTCGCGTTTGAAAATTGTACCAACCTTGCGAACGTGACCATCGGAAATGGCATAAAAAATATAGATACAATTACTGAATCGTCCACGGGTAGACTATATTTGCACTATTCCGTGTCCCGAGTATTTTACGGTTGCTCATCGCTCAGTGTGCTGACAATCGGGAAGACGATCGAGTGCTTCACGCTGGAGGATCTGTCTATCCCAGAAGACAGCCTGAAGACCGTCGTAATCATGGACGGCGTCTCAAACATCAAGGCGGCCGCGTTTGCCGGAAGCTATTCCTCCGGCTATAGCAACCTTGCCAGTGTGACGATTCCGGACAGCGTCAGCGGAATCGGTGAAAAAGCGTTTTCCGGCTGTGAGGGATTGAAAAAGGTCCACATCGGCAGCCTGCAGGCGTGGTGCGGTATTTCGTTTGCCGATCCCACCGCCAACCCGCTGGATCATGCGCCTCTGCTGTACCTGAACGGGAATGAGGCGACGGAGCTGGCGGTTCCGGAGGGCGTGACGGCCATCGGGAAATATGCGTTTTACGGCTACAAGGGACTGACGGGGATCACGCTCCCCGCCAGCGTGACGAGCATCGACCCTTCCGCATTCACCGGCTGCACGGGGCTGAAGTCCTTTGCCGTGGCGGAGGACAACCCCGCCTATACCGCTGTAAACGGCGTGATGTACAACAAAAACAAGACGGAGCTTGTCAGATATCCCGCCGACAAGGCGGGGGCTGCTTTCGTCTTCCCGGAGACCGTCACGTCCCTGGCCGAGGAGGCCTTCGGCGACAACCAGAACCTGACGAATATCCGGATCCCCTCCCGCGTCAAGGCGCTGGGCAGGGACTGCTTCGCCCGCAGCCGGAAATTGAAAACGGCGATCTGCGGCAGCGGCGCAGCGGCGCTGGCGGAACAGATGTTTATGGAGTGCCCCGCGCTGGAAGCTGTCACCGTTCCTTACGGCGTTGACCGCATCGGTCAACAGGCGTTCTCCGGTTGCGCGGCGCTGGCCACGCTGACCACCTCCAACGATATGGGGATGGTGGAGAAGGACGCGTTCTTCGGCTGCGACAATCTCAACGACGTGTTCTTTAACGGTACGGCGGACGAGTGGGCGTCCATCGGCATAAAGACCGGCAACGAGGCCCTTTCCGGCGCACGGAAGCATTTCGGCACGATGCTCACTCCGCAGCCTGTCAGCGGCGTGGAGATCGTCAAATCTGGCGACAGCTCCGTCACGCTGCAGTGGAAGCCCGTAAACGGAGCCACGGAATACCGAATCTACGGCAGGCAGACGGATGCGCAGTCATACAAACTGCTGGCGACCGTTACGCAAACGCCCTGCGAGATCGATGGATTGAACCCCGGCACCGACTACACGCGGACGGTGGAGGCCGTGGCGGCCACGGCGGACCAGACCCTGACGGCGGAGCGCTCCGACCCGGTGGCGGTGAAAACGATCGAGCACACCTGGGACGAGGGCAGGGTGACCACGGAGGCCACCTGTACGGCAGCGGGCGTGAAGACGTATACCTGCACAGACTGCAAGGCAACAAAGACGGAAGAGATCCCCGCCAAGGGCCACACCGAGGCGATCGACAAGGCCGTCCCCGCCACCTGTACGGAAGACGGCAAGACCGAGGGCAGCCACTGCGCCGTCTGCGGCGCGGTCATTACAGCGCAGGAGACCGTCAAAGCCACCGGCCACCGGTGGGATGACGGCGTTGTGACAAAAGAGGCGACGGCGAAAGAGGAAGGCGAAACCACCTATACCTGCACTGTCTGCGGCGAAACAAAAACGGAGCCCATTGCCCCCACCGGAGACCACCAGTGGGACGAGGGCAAAATCACCAGCCCCGCCACCTGTAAAGAGGATGGCGTAAAGACCTATACCTGCCTCGACTGCGGCGCGACGAAAACGGAAGCCATCCCCCGGATCGCCCACACCTGGGACGAGGGCAAGGAAACTAAGGAAGCGACCTGTACGGAAAAAGGGGAAACGACCTATACCTGCGGGATTTGCGGAGAGACAAAAACGGAGGAGATCCCCGCCAAAGGCCACACCGAGGCGGCGGATCTGGCCGTCCCCGCCACCTGCACGGCGGACGGCAAAACCGCAGGCAGCCACTGCGCCGTCTGCGGCGCGGTCATCACAGCGCAGGAGACTGTCAAAGCCACCGGCCACCGGTGGGATGACGGCGTTGTGACAAAAGAGGCGACGGCGAAAGAGGAAGGCGAGATCACCTATACCTGCACTGTCTGCGGCGAAACAAAAACGGAGCCCATCGCCCCCACAGGGGACCATCAGTGGGACGAGGGCGTCATTACCAGATCGGCCACCTGCCAAGAGGAGGGTGTAAAAACCTATACCTGCGCCGACTGCGGCGCGACCAGAACGGAACCCGTCGCCCGGCTTCCGCACAAGTGGGATGAGGGTAAAGTGACCAGCCCAGCCACCTGTCAGGAGGCTGGCGAAACGACCTTTACCTGTTCGGTATGCCGGGAGACGAAGACGGAAGAGATCCCCGCCAAAGAGCACACCGTGGCGACCGACAAGGCGGTAAAGCCCACCTGCCTGAACGCGGGCAAAACCGAGGGCAGCCATTGCGCCGTCTGCAAAACCGTCCTTGTGCCGCAGGAAATCGTTCCGGCGCTGGGTCATCAATGGGACGCGGGCAAGGTGACGAAGGCCGCCACCTGCACCAAAGAGGGAGCCATGACCCTGACCTGCACCGTCTGCCAACAGCCGAAGGGTGAAAAGATCCCCGCCACGGGGCATACCGTGGTGATCGACAAGGCGGTGAAGCCCTCCTGCCTGAACGCGGGCAAGACCGAGGGCAGCCACTGCTCCACCTGCAAAACCGTCCTTGTGGCCCAAAAAACCGTCAAGGCGCTGGGGCATCAATGGGACGAGGGCAAGGTGACCAGGGCCGCCACCTGCACCAGAGAGGGCGCCATGACCTTTACCTGTACGGTCTGCCGTCAGCCGAAGGGGGAACCGATCCCGCTGCGCACGCGCGGCGACGGGGATAACGACGGCGCCATTACCTCCGCCGACGCGCGGCTGGCGCTGCGAACCAGCGTGGGACTGGAAGCGGCTATTGTGAAGGGCACCGGCGATTATGACGCCTGCGACGCGGACGGCGACGGCACGGTGACTTCCGGCGACGCCCGGCTGATCCTCCGCGCCAGCGTGGGGCTGGAAGACGGGAGCAAGTTCGGGAAGAAGGCGTAATCCGTAACGCGGCAGCGCGACGCCTCAGTGCCGCTATCAGCGCAAAACAATATTTTTCATCATTTTCCGGTTCAGCAGCGTTGCCGGTTTTCCGTAATCCGCTGTTCACCGAAAATCCGTTTTCAAAGTAACATTTGCCCGGAGCGGCACTGAGATGCCGCGCTACCGGATAATCATCATTTTTTCAGGTACTATGAACACCGAAATTTTCACCATCACCGATATCACCAAACAACAAGCCGACATAGAAACCGCGGCGGCGTTTCTGCGCGCGGGCGAGCTGGTGGCCATCCCCACCGAGACCGTCTACGGCCTTG
>CAMJYF010000243.1 GCA_946409885.1 uncultured Clostridia bacterium
CAGCGAGGTACCGGCGGCGGCCGCGGCGGTTTACACCACCAACCTGGTCAAGGGCGCGCCGCTGATCGTGACAAAACAACATCTGGCCGACGGCACGGCGCAGGCGGTGATCTGCAACAGCGGCAACGCCAACACCTGCAACGCCAACGGCATTGAGATCGCGGAGCAGATGTGCGACCTCACCGCGCAGGCGCTGGGCGTCAAAGCGGAAGACATGGTGGTGGCCTCCACCGGCGTCATCGGCCAGCCCATGACCATCGACCCCATCGCGGACGGCATGGCGGCCCTGACAGCAAGCCTTTCCGCGAACGGCAGCGCCGACGCGGCGGAAGGCATCATGACCACCGATACGGTCCTGAAGGAGATCGCGGTGGAATTTACGCTAGGCGGCAAAACCTGCCGTATCGGCGGCATCGCCAAGGGCAGCGGCATGATCCACCCCAACATGGCCACCATGCTGGTTTTCATCACCACGGACGCGGCCATTACCCCGGCCATGCTGCAAAAGGCCCTGTCCTCCGATATCGCGGATACCTTCAACATGGTCAGCGTGGACGGGGATACCTCCACCAACGACATGGTGACGGTGCTGGCCAACGGGCTGGCGGGCAACGAGCCGATTGCCGCCGAGGGGGAGGATTTTTCCGCCTTTATGAAGGCCCTGAACACCGTGACCGTGTACCTGTGCCGGAAGATCGCCGGGGACGGCGAGGGCGCCACCAAGCTGCTGGAATGCAAGGTGACCGGCGGGGCGGATATTCCCACCGCCAAAACCGTGGCCAAAAGCGTGATCTGCTCCAGCCTGCTGAAGGCCGCCATGTTCGGCGCGGACGCCAACTGGGGCCGGGTGCTGTGCGCCATCGGCTACAGCGGCGCGGACGTGGACGTGAACAAGATCGACGTGTCCTTCGCCAGCAAGGCGGGGGTGATCGCCGTCTGCGAAAACGGCGCAGGCGTGGATTTTTCTGAGGAAAAGGCCAAGGAGATCCTGACGGAAGAGGAAATCGAAATCCTCATCAATCTCAACAGCGGTTCAGCCAACGCCACCGCCTGGGGCTGTGATTTAACATACGATTACGTGAAGATCAACGGGGATTACAGGACCTGATTTTGTAGCGCGGCACCTCAGTGCCGCTTGCAGCAAAAACAACTTATTAAACATATGATAAAAAGGTCCCTTTCCATTGACAAAAACAATCAAACAAAATCAATAATGTAACTTTCGTTCAGAGCGGCACTGAGGTGCCGCGCTACCGAATCGAGGAGGACTGAACATGATCAACGAACTATCCAACTCCGAACGCGCGGAGGTATTGACCCAGGCGCTGCCCTACATCAAGCGCTACACGGGCAAAACCGTGGTGGTCAAATACGGCGGCAACGCCATGGTCAGCGAGGAGCTGAAACAGCAGGTGATGGAGGATATCGTGCTGCTGTGGCTCATCGGCGTTAAGGTGGTGCTGGTCCACGGCGGCGGGCCGGAGATCAGCGAACTGATGGGAAAGCTGGGCAAAACGCCGGAATTTATCGACGGCCTGCGGGTCACGGATAAAGAGACCGTGGATATCGTGCAGATGGTGTTGGCGGGGAAAGTCAACAAGTCCCTGGTCAACCTGCTGGAAATGCACGGCGGCAGGGCCATCGGCCTGTCCGGTCTGGACGGCCGCCTGATTGAGGCCGCTGTCAAGGACGAAAAGCTGGGCTACGTGGGCGAGATCAAAAAGATCAACATCGCCCCCGTCACCGACCTGTTGGAAAAGGGTTATATCCCGGTGATCTCCACCCTCGGCTGCGACGAGGCGGGCAACACCTACAACATCAACGGCGATACCGCCGCGGCGTATATCGCCGGCGCCCTGAACGCCGAGCGTATGCTGCTGATGACCGATATCGCGGGCATTCTGCGGGACAGAAACGACCCCTCCACCCTGATCCCGGAGATCAGCATCAGCGAGGCCGAGCAGCTTTACAAGGAGGGCGTGATCTCCGAGGGGATGATCCCCAAGGTGAACTGCTGCATCGAGGCCATCAAAAAGGGCGTGAAGAACGTCATCATCATGAACGGCTGCGTCAATCATTCCGTGCTCATGGAGCTGCTGACGGACGAGGGCGCGGGCACCATGTTTACGGGGAAGAAAGATATGAGCATCAAAGAAAAAGACGCGGCGTACATCGCCGACACCTACGCCCGGTTCCCGGTGGTGCTGTCCTCCGGTAAGGGCAGCTATGTGACAGACGAAAAGGGGAAAGAATATATTGATATGGGCTCGGGCATCGGCGTGACCAGCTTCGGCTTCGCGGATGACAAGTGGCAGGAGGCGGTAGCCGCCCAGGCGGGCAAGCTGCAGCACACCTCCAACCTGTACTACACCGAGCCCTGCGCGGTGCTGGCGGAAAAGCTGTGCGAAAAGACCGGCATGAAAAAGGTCTTCTTCTCCAACTCCGGGGCGGAGGCCAACGAGTGCGCCATCAAGGCCGCCCGTAAATACGCGGCGGAAAAGAAGGGGGCGGACTGCTTTACTGTGGTCACCATGAAGAACAGTTTCCACGGCCGCACCCTCACCACCCTGGCCGCCACCGGGCAGGAACACTATCACGAGCTGTACAACCCCCTTACCCCCGGCTTTGTCAGCGTGGATACCAACAACATCTTCGAGCTGGAGGTGCTGGGCGCGAAGCATAAAATCGCCGCCATCATGCTGGAGTGCATTCAGGGCGAGGGCGGCGTGGAGCCGCTGAAAAAATCCTTCGTCAACGAGGTGGCGGAATACGCCGAGCGCAACGATATCATTCTGATCGTGGACGAGGTGCAGACCGGCAACGGCCGCACGGGCAAGCTGTATTCCTATATGAACTACGGCATCACGCCGGATATCGTCACCACCGCCAAGGGCCTGGCCGGCGGCCTGCCCCTGGGGGCGACGCTGCTGGGCGAAAAGGTACAGAACGTGTTCGGCCACGGGGACCACGGCTCCACCTTCGGCGGCAACCCGGTGTGCTGCGCCGCCGCCGTCAGCATTCTGGACCGCATCGACGACGGCCTGCTGGCGGGGGTTTCCGCCAGGGGCGAGTATCTGCAGGAGGCCTTTAAGGACGCCCCCGGCATTGAGGCGGTCACCGGCATGGGCCTGATGCTGGGCCTGAAAACCACCAAGCCCGCTTCCCAGGTGGTGAACGAGCTGATCGACAACGGCGTGCTGTGCCTGACGGCCAAGGACAAGGTCCGCCTGCTGCCCGCCCTGAACATCCCCATGGAGGCCCTGAAAAAGGCCGCCGAGACCATCAAAAAGGTCTGCGCGGAATAGTCGGAATAAGCAGAAAGACAGGGAATACTTCTTCCCGGGTATGGAATCCATAAGCGTAACAGTTGAAACCGTGTATTGGCTGCTTCCGATTGAAGGCATCAATCGGGTGACAACCCGAAACAGGTTCCGCTGCAGGTAAATGGTCCGATGAAAAATCGATAACCGGTGCGTCAACCGCTGAAAAACCGCCGCTGATCAGATTCGTTCTGATCGGCGGCGGACGTTTCTGTCCGGCGGCTTGGCCGGATGTAAGGTCTGTTGCTGCCCGGTTTTATCTGCCGAACAGAAGGCGGAAGAAGTGCAGTACCGTGTGGAAGAATCTGATAAAGGGGGCGAGAGGGCCGTCATGGAACTGACCGCATGCGCAGTTCGGTACGGGTTCTGACGTGAGGGAATCCGCCCCGCATACGTCGCAGCGTCCGTCCCCGTCCGCATCCGTGTGTCCCGTCGGATCGGTGACGTCGTTTTCATACCGGTCGTAACAACGCGTGCATATATAAGAGGTATAACCGGGATCGGTACAGGTGGGCGGCACGGTTCTGACCACGTAGAGATGCCCGGCCGCTTCCGTAGCGCTGTCCGAATAACCGAAACCGCAGAGCGTACAGGTGTGGACGGTATAGCCGCCCTGTGTGCAGGTTGGTTCAGTAACGGTCGCAAGGAACCGGTGCGCTTCCGGGTCCGCCGGAATCTCCGTGATCTCCGTCGCGCCGCAGCCCGCGGCGGTACAGCGCCGCGTCAGAGATCCCGCGCCGCTGCAGGTGGGCGCCGTAGTGACGGTCCCATTGTCCCAGGAGTGTTCCGTTTTCGGCAGCGCCTCAAGCCCT
>CAMJYF010000244.1 GCA_946409885.1 uncultured Clostridia bacterium
TGGTCAGCGCGCCGGAGACGATGTCATACACAGTACCGTTATTGTTGGTGTATTCGCCGATATCCAGCTCGTGGGTGTGGCCGCTGAAGTTGAACTTGACGCCCCATTCAATGAATTTCTCGGGCAGGTTCCACTTTTTGTCGATGACGGAGGTGTGTACCACCTGCTGCACCGTGTAGTGGGAGAACAGGGAGAAGTGGGTGACGGAGATCAGCTTTTTGCCGTCCGCCCTGGCCTGCTTCACCTGCGCTTCGATCCAGCTGACCAGCGCCTCATTGACGTTGTTGGAATCGATGGCGATCAGCCGGTAGCCGTCGCCCAGGTCCGCGGTGTAAGAGGCGGAGGCGTCGTCCACGGCCAGCGCCTTGTCGTAGCCCACGTTGGCGTAGGCCTCTTTGAACTGGGCCACCGTGCCGCGCATCAGGTCGTGGTTGCCGATGACGCAAAGCACCGTTTTGCCGCTGGACTGCTCAAAGGCCTCCAGCTTGGCGGCGATGGCGGCCGCGTCCTCGGGGGAGCCGGTGTCGGAAATGTCGCCGGTGACGATCACGTACTGACTGTCGTTGGCGGCGGCCTGCTGTAAAAAATCATCCACGATGGCGGCGGATTCGGCCGTCATCTTGCCGTTGGAGATGGCATAGCCGAAGGGATCCTCCTCCGTGCTTTTGGTGATGGGCTTTGAGGTATCCGCCAGGGAGTGGTGCACGTCCGTCACCACGGTCAGCGACAGATTCTTTTCCGCGGCATAGGCCGCCACGGAACAGGCGCCGCAGATAAGGACAAGGGAAAGAAGAACGGAAATCAGTTTTTTCATTTCGCGGGTAACTCCTTTTCAACAGATTTTATTTGTGGATGGAGGGTATGCCGGGGTGTTATCTGACCAGCTCGATGGTATAGACCGAGTTGGTGTACCAGGCGTTGGTGATGAAGTTGCGTGGACGGATGACCACCTCGTCGTCGTACACCTCCAGCTGCATGCCGGTGCCGAAGACCGGGTCGCCGAAGCTGTTGACCAGGCCGTAGGTGGGCAGGCTGATGTAGGTGACGCCGTTGACCGTTTCCACGCAGGAGATGTGGTACTTTTCATCCACCGCGTTGCTCTTGATGCCGGCGTGCATATGGCCGCTGATATAGAACACGTTGTCGTATTTCTCCATCACGGTCTTCACGTCGTTTTTGCTCAGGTCGATGCCGCTGCCGGGCCAGATGATCTCCTGGCCGTTCATGCCGTCCACCGGCCAGTGGCAGACTACAAAGGCGGGCTTGCCCTGCGCGGTGGCCGCGGCCAGCTCCCGGTCAAGGAAGGCCAGCTGCTCCTCGCCCAGGTCCAGGTCGTCCCAGTGGCCGCCGTCGTAGCAGATATCGCCGATGACGATGAACCGGTAGCCGTTGACCTCGTAGGTGTAGTAGTTGTCCTCGGCGTTGATGCCCAGGTATTCGTTGTTGTAACGGATATAGTTGGCCTTGGCCTCCTCCCGGGAGATGTCCGTCACGTCCCGGTCGCCCGCGTGGCCGATATCGTGGTTGCCGGCGCAGGAGATGACGGGGGCGGGGCTGTATTTCTTAAGGATCTCGTAGTATTTCGCCAGCGAAGGCTCGTCGGCATAGTTGGTCAGGTCGCCCGCCACCACGACGGCGTCGATGGGCCGCGCCGCGCGGGAGAGGTTGCGCAGGCCCGCCTTCATGAAGGACTGGCGGAAAAGCTCCTTCGCCTCCAGATGGGTGTCGGCGATCATCTCCACCACCATTCTGCTGTCGTCTTTGGCGGCGTCGATGACGGGAAGCTCCAGCCCCTTATAGGGGAGGATGGTCAGAAAGATGGCCATCAGGAACGCGGGAAAATTGGAAAAAATTGCTTTTACGACTGTCATAACGCGGTTGCTCCTTAAAATTTTATATATTAAATATAACACGCCCGCAAAATATAATCAATAAAAAATTGATCTGTCCAGAAAAAACTGACAATTCGCACAAATACGCCGATCCTTATCTGTGCAGTTTTTCGCAGGGAGAGGGCCGGAGCGCGGCGCCGTTGTATCTCCGCACTAATATCGTCATATCCGGCGCCGCGGCGGCATATCATGTAACGAACAAAAAACCACGGAGGAATCAATATGACCAGCACCGACATTTACAGGGATATCTCACAGCGCACGGGCGGCGACATCTACATCGGCGTCGTGGGGCCCGTGCGGACGGGAAAATCCACCTTCATCAAAAAATTCTGCGAAACGCTGATCCTGCCCCACGTCCCGGCGGATTTTTCCCGGGAGCGCATGACGGACGAGCTGCCGCAGTCGTCCGCGGGCAGGACCATCATGACCACGGAACCGAAATTTATTCCCGAAAAGGGCGCGCGGATCACGCTGGAGCAGAACGCGGAGATGAACGTCCGGCTGGTGGACTGCGTGGGCTACATCGTGCCCTCCTCCCTGGGCTATATCGAGGACGACGCGCCGCGCATGGTGAAAACGCCCTGGTTCGAGGAGGAGATCCCCTTTAACATGGCGGCGGAGATCGGCACCAAAAAGGTGATCAACGAGCATTCCACCATCGGGCTGGTGATCACCACCGACGGCAGCATCAGCGAGATCCCCCGGGAGGAGTACGAGGAGGCGGAGGAGCGGGTCATCACCGAGCTGAAGGAGATCAACAAGCCCTTCGTCACGCTGCTGAACTGCGTGTACCCCGAAAGCGCGGCCGCCATGAACCTGGCGGCGCGGCTGACGGAAAAATACGGCGTGCCGGTGCTGCCGGTCAACTGCCTGCGGCTGACGGAGGAGGAGATCCGGCGCATCCTGTCGGAGGTGCTGTTTGAATTTCCCCTCAAGCGCATCACCGTGGCGTTCCCCGGCTGGGTGTGCGGGCTGGCCCAGGACAGCCCCGTGCGGGCGGCGCTGTTGGACGCGGTGCGTTCCGCCGCCGCGGACGTGGCCAAGCTGCGCCAGCTGGAGGACTTCACCGCCGCGCTGACCGCCTCCCCGGAGATCGCTTCCGCCGGGCCGGACCAGATCCTGTTCGGCAGCGGCGACGCGATGCTGTCCGCCCAGCTGGACGATTCCCTGTTTTACGGCGTCATCTCCGGCATCGCGGGGAAGGAGGTTGCCGACGACGTGTCCCTGATCGGCCTGCTGGAGGAGCTGGCCGAGGTAAAGAAAAAATACGCCCGCATCGAACGGGCGCTGGAGGAGGTCAATACCACCGGCTACGGCATCGTGATGCCCACCATTGACGAAATGACGCTGGAGGAGCCGGAGATCGTGCGGCAGGGCAGCAAATACGGCGTGCGGCTGAAGGCGGGCGCCCCCTCCATCCACCTGCTGCGGGCGGATATCAAAACGGAGGTGGCCCCGGTGGTGGGCAGCGAAAAGCAGAGCGAGGAGCTGGTAAAATACCTGCTGGACGGCTTTGAGGAGGACCCCTCCAAGATCTGGGAATCCAACATCTTCGGCAAGTCGCTGGACGATCTGGTCAACGAGGGGCTGAAGGCAAAGCTGACCCACATGCCCTTTGAGGCCAGGCAAAAGCTGCAGCAGACGCTGGAAAAGGTCATCAACGAGGGCTGCAGCGGGCTGATTTGTATTATTATTTAAGTTGGGCGGCACATTCGTGCCTTAGTTGAGCGGCACTGCGTGCCTTAGTTGAGCGGCTGCGCCTTAGTTGATCGGCGCTGTCGCACCTTAGTTGAACGGCGCATAAGCGCCTTGGAAGTATTGTTGTCTTTGGGTGTTGTATTCTTAACTAAGCGAAGCGCTCAACTAAGGCGAAGCCGCTCAACTGAGCGAAGCGCTCAACTAAGGCGAAGCCGCCCAACTATAAATACTTCTGGTATTCCCCCACGGCGACCGCGTCGCAGCGCTCGTTTTCCGGATGGCCGGCATGGCCCTTGATCCATTGGAATTCCACCTGATGGATCTGCAGCAGCTCCCACAGGGCCTGCCACAGGTCCGGGTTCAGCACCGGCTTGCCGTCGCCCTTCTTCCAGCCCTTCCGGATCCAGGAGGGCAGCCAGCGCCGGTTGACCGCGTCGCAGACGTAGCGGGAATCGGATACCACCGTCACCCGGCAGGGGCGCTTCAGGGCCTTCAGCCCCTCGATCACCGCCGTCAGCTCCATGCGGTTGTTGGTGGTC
>CAMJYF010000245.1 GCA_946409885.1 uncultured Clostridia bacterium
TAATGCGGCAAGGTAACGGTCTTAATTTTCAATTGTTTAATTGCCGCATTAATAAGAACGGCCCTACCTTGATACCTCACACCTGTCGCCTGTCCCCCGCGGCCGATCACGCCGCGTCGTTTTCCTCCGCCATCAGGGACTGAAATTCCTCATAGGTGTGGAAGGTGCCGTTGGCCTTGAAGGCGGCGGCCTTTGCCGGGTCGGCCAGGGAATCGTCCAGGTCGAAATCGAACAGGCCGGGCACGCCGGTGTAGCTTTCCTTATAATAGAACTCCCCTGCCGGCGTCATGGCCAGGATATCCACGGAGGGCACCATGGTGTTGGTGAAAGCGATGGACAGGTCCTCATCCGCGAAGGCGGCGGCGTTGGTGATATCGCAGGCCACGTACAGCACAGCGCCGTCCTCATAGGTGCCGATATCCCAGTGGTTCTCGTCAAACAGCATATTGGGGTTGGGGTAATAGCCTTTGATGAGCAGGCAGTAGCCCAGATCCGCCCCGGTCAGGCCCTTGCCGTCCTCGGCGTACAGCACCGTTCCGCCGTCAGTGCGGCGCACGGTGAAGATAGCGTAGAGGGAATCCACCGTCTGCCGCTCCGGATCCTGTTCAAGAGCGTTGTTCAGGATGTCGGAGACGGAATGCGCCGTCTGCCCCGCGGCGTCGTTATGCTCGAAATGCCACACCTGGCGCAGCGCTTTTCCCTTGGCGACAGCCTCAAACGTGACGCTGAAATCGTCGTTGGCAAAGGTCTTTTGCATGGTTTTGACGGCGTCCGGGTCGGCGTTATCCACGTCCACCACCGCCCGCAGGCTCTCCAGCTCCACGTCCATGCCGCTGAACAGCTGCCGGGGGATCACGAATTTCACCACGGCGAACGCCGACAGGGAAAAGAGGGCCAGCGCCGCCGCCACGGCCAGGATCTTTACGGTTTTTCTTTTTTGCATGATTGCACGCTCCTTTTTCTTCGCCGCCTGCCTCAAAAGCGCGGTGGTCTCACGGCAGAAGTCGTCGTCAAACGGCACGTGATCCATTTCGATCGTGTATTTCCTTTGGAAACTCATAAATCGTCCTCTCCTTTGAGCATGGTTTTCAGTTTTTCGCGGCCGCGGGCCAGCCATGTGCCCACCGTCGCGGCGGGGGTATCCAGTATCGCGGCGATCTCTTTGATGGAATACCCCTCGTAATAATAAAGGTGTATCACCGTACGGTATTTGACGGGCAGCGACAAAACGGCGTTGAGGGTCTCGGAGTATTCCTCATACACAAAGGCCGTGTTTTCTTCCAGGGGCTCCGTGCGGGAGGAGGAAACGCGCATGTTCTTCGCGGCGTTGATCGTCACCCGCAGCAGCCACGCCTTTTCGTGCTGCTCGTCGTTGAAAGCAGGCCGTTTTTCCAGCAACCGTAAAAAGGCCTCCTGCGCCGCGTCCTGAGCGTCGGCGGTGTTCCTCAGGACGGAAAACGCCGCCCGCAGCAGCGCGGGAGAATACTTTCGCACGATTGCCGCTATGTATGCGTCGGTACCGGGATCATACATGGTTTTGACCTCCTTTCACCCATAACACAATTGAGAGCGGCGATATTTTTCACGGCAACCCGTTTTTTTACAGATCTATCATACCATCCCTTTGATTCCTTGAAAAGAAAAACCGCAATTGATATTGCCTTTTTTCACTATATGTTATAAAATGGAAGTAAACCTGATTACCGGCGGTAATATCAATAAGGAGGCGGCGTTATGAGCGCGGCATTATCACGGATCTTCGCGTTTTTTCTGGCAATCTTGAACACCTTTACCCTGATCTTCGGTGGTTTTTCCGGCAACAGGGGCATTGAACGGTTCAAGCCCTTCTGGGGCGGCGGCCGGATGAAGATCACCGACGTGGTCTATACGGATACCGCGGCGGATTTTACCGCCGACGGCGTAAAGTGCCGTTTGCAGTTTGAATCGCCCCACGGCTGGCGGCTGCGTACCGCGAAAGCGGACGGCACCTTCGACGACTTCGGCGCGGGGCAGACGCTGGCGCGCGACCTGAGAGAGGAGATCCCGGACACGGTGCAGCCGCTGACGGTCGACGCCGCCAACAATGTTCTGACCGCGCCGGACGGCAGCCGCGCAGAGCTAAAAAAGGGCAAGGGCGTTACGATCTACAAACCCTCGGGTGAGAAGGCCTACAATGTGGACGTGATCTTCCGGGGCGAGAGCGGCAACCTGCACGTGGCGGGCGACCTGGACCGCTTTGAGTGCCTGTACGGGACCGGAGAAAAGTATAATTTCCTCGACCAGCACGGCCAGCGTGTGGAGATCTTTTCCATGGACGTGTGGAGCGTGGAGGACGGCAGAAGCTATATCCAGATCCCCATCGTGGCCTCTTCCCGGGGCTGCGGCATGTTCATGAACCGGTTTGAACATCAGTTTCTGGACCTGGGCCATTACGCCATGGGCCGGTTTGATTTTGAGATCACCGGCGAGACCTGCGACCTGTATATCTTCCCCACGGAGCAGATCAGCGACGTGCTGTACGGCTATTCCCTGCTGACCGGCTTTGCGGCGGAACCCGCCGGATGGATGTACGGCACACAGATCTGCCGTTACGCGCCGGAATTCAGCACGGCGCAGGGCGTTTACGATATGTCGGCCAATATGGAGGCCAACGGCTTCCCGTGGGACGCGGTCATTCTTGAAGGCTTTGACGCCTTTAACCGCGGCAAATGGGGCGAGCTGCAACAGATCGCCGACTTTGTCCACGGAAAGGGCAAAAAACTGATGGTCTATACCCAGTGCGGCTATCCCGGCGGCTACTACGAGCCATATATGCTGCACAACGCTGCGGGCGGCACCGCCATCAACCGGGTGAACGCCACCTGGAACGCGGGCTACGGCTATCTGAGCAAAAACACCTTCACTTATCTGGATATCACCAATCCCGATGCGCTGAACTGGTGGTACAGCGGCACCTGGAAGGAAATGATGGACCGCTTCGGCGTCGACGGAGCGAAGATCGACTTCTGCGAGAACGTACCGGATTACAAGACCTCGCCGGAATCCACCATGGTCTTCCACGACGGCCGGGATACCTTCGGCGCGCACCACTGGTACCCCGTCGCCTACAACTCCATGCTGTTCAACTTCCTGAATGAGAACGCCTCCGACGGCGCGATGGTCTTCGCCCGTGGCGGCGGCATCGGGGCCCAGCGCTACCCCCTCAGCTGGACCGGCGACCAGAAGCGCGAATTCACCTTCCTGAAGACGCAGCTGCGGGCCTGCCTGTCCTGCGGGCTGTCCGGCATGCCTTTTATGAGCTACGACATGGCCGGGTATTCCAAGGCCACCAACAACGACCCGGAGGCCGAGGTATTCTCCCGGGGGGTGGAGTACACCTGTTTTTCCGCCAACATCGAAACCCACGGCAAGGTATCCCGCAGCTATGATTTTGACAGCGCCACCAAAAACATCTACCGCATCTACGCCAACATGCACGACGCCATGCGACCCTATCTGGTGGAGTTCGGCAAGATCGCCTGCGAGACGGCCCTGCCCCTGATGCGCGCGCTGGTACTTTATGATCAAAAGGACGAGCGGTGCCAGTCCACCTGGGACGAGTACATGCTGGGCGACGCCTTCCTGGTGGCGCCGGTGCTGAACAAGGGCGCAAGATCCCGCTCCGTATACCTGCCCCATGGCAGCTGGACGGACCTTTATACCGGCGAAGTGTACCGGGGCGGCCAGACGCTGCTGGCGTATCAGGCGCCCATCGGCAAGATCCCTGTCTTCATCAACAACGATTCCCAATCAGAAACCCTGACCGGGACCCTTGCCGCCATGCGGCCGTATATCGACCAGATCAACGCCATCTCATAAGACGGTTTTTCTACACCGATCTTTCACCTTTTTCAGTATTAACGATTACAAAAATCCGGCTGGCGTCAACCAACCGGATCTTTGTATTTCTGATAATCATTGTTTGAGCGTTGTGACCGGCACGACGTACACCCCGTCTTCCCGCCGGTAGGCGTAGGGAGAAGCGCCGGTAAGAACCATCAGGAACGATGGCTCCTTCATCTTTTGGGTATCGATCTGCCCCGCGACAGCTTTCAGCGTTCGCGCGCCTTCCTCAATCAGTTTATCACC
>CAMJYF010000246.1 GCA_946409885.1 uncultured Clostridia bacterium
CGGTGCGCTCCAGGCTGGTGGCGAACTCGTTTTTGACGATCTTTTCCGTCAGCCCCGGAATGGCGGCGTTCATTTTGGTGGCCAGGGTGAAGCTCTCGCGGGGATAGCGGTCCACCAACGCCGCCTTAGCAGCGGCCTCGCTGCCCGGGTAAATAAAGGCGGTGTCAAAATAGGTGAATCCCGCCGCCATAAACAGATCCACCATCTGCTTGGTCTGCTCAATATCGGTGGCAAGCCCCTTCTTCGGCAGCCGCATCAGGCCAAAGCCCAGTTTTTTGTCGTTTGTCATATATTTTTCTCTCCCAGCAAAATAATCTGACGCTTTTTATTATAATTCAGGACCGGAACAATTGCAAGGGGATTTTATTCAGTCGTCAGTCGTCAGTCGTGAGTCGTCAGAAGTCCTCCGGACGATCCTGTGGATGATGACAGGAAAAGAACTCTTTCTTTCGACTGCGGCGCGAAGCGCCGCTGCTGGCGACTGGCGACTGTATGTCGCGCCTTTGGCGCGAGATACTACCGGTACATCTCCCCCACGATCTTCGACGCGAGGGCGGCGGGGAAGAGGCGCTTTAAGAACACCAGCGCTTTGTAGGAAAGCCCCACGGTATACAGGGGCGCCACCCGTTTTTTGTCCGCCAGCTTTTCGATCAGCGCGGCCACGGCGTCCGGGGACATGCCGTTCCGCTCGTCCTGCTCCATCTTTGCCACGGCGGAGGCGGCGCTGGTGTAGATGTCCTCCCCGGCCACGGTCTTTTCCCGGGCGGCGGTAAAGCCGGTGGCGATATCGCCGGGCATCACCGCGCAAACGGAGATGCCGAAGGGCTTCACCTCGGTGCGCAAGGCGTCCGCGAAGGCGTTGATCGCCGCTTTTCCGGCGGAATAGTACGCCTGAAAGGGGATGGCGTACACCGCCGCCACGGAGCTGACGCAGATGACGCGCCCCCCGCGGGCCTGCCGCATTACGGGCAGCACGGCCTTGACGGTGTGGATTGTGCCGAAGAGGTTCACCTCAAACTGACGGCGCAGATCGCTTTCGGGGATGAACTCCACCGCGCCGGAAACGCCCATGCCCGCGCAGCAGATCAGCAGGTCGATACCGCCCGCTGCCGCTGTGATCTGTTCTGCGGCGGCCTGCAGGGTCTCCGGCCTGGTCACGTCCGCGTCAATGTGGATGACGCCGGGGTCCCCCGCGCCGTGGCGGCTGAGGTCGTATACCCGGTCGTCCCGGGCCGCGAACCGTTTCGCCGCCGCCCGCCCGATGCCGGAGCTGGCCCCGGTGATGACGACGGTTTGGGGAGTGTGTGTATGCTGCATAAACGCCTCCTGTTATTTAATTAGCAATGAGCAATTAGCAATGAGCAATTTCGGGGCCTGCGGCCGGCTGATTGAAATGTGAAAAGATCCGTCGGAATCGGGGAATGGGCGATAACCATTCTATCATCTATTGCACATTGCTAATTGCAAATTGCTAATTTCCATTATCTCTCGTCAGATCCTTCACCCACTTGTATTTCCTGTAATGCGCGTACACCCAGGGCAGCTTGCCCACCTCGTCCAGGCAGGTGCAGGCGTAGACCAGCGCCACGGGCCAGTGGAAGACGAACACGACCAGAAAGGTCAGCGGCACCGCCACGCCCCACATGCACACCGCCAGGGAGTACATGTCGAACAGGGTGTCGCCGCCCGCCGCGAATACGCCGTTGATGACCACGGTGTTGACGGCGCGGCCGATCATGTAGACGGCCATGATGACCATCAGCGCCGTGAGGTAGGACCGGGCCTCGTCGCTCAGCTTCATGAACCGGGTCACGGGGACGGTGACGGCCAGCACCACCGCGGTGGAGAAAAAGCCGATCAGCACCGAAAGCTGACTCAGCCGCCGGCCGTACCGCTTGCCCCGGGGCAGGTCGCCCGCGCCCAGCTCGTTGCCCACCATAATGCCGCCCGCGGCGCTGACGCCGTTGGTCAGGCAGCACATCAGGTCCCGCACCACGGCGGCCACAGAGTTGGCGGCGGCCGCGTCCGGGCCCATGTGGCCCATGGCGGCGGTGTAGGAGGTAAAGCCGATGCCCCACAGCCCCGCGCCGCCGATCAGCGGCAGCACGATCTTGCGGAAGTCGGCGGAAAGCTGTTTGTCCCTTGTAAAGAGATAGGTGAATTTCGGCCGTAAAAAGCCCTTTTGGCAGGAGGAGACCGCCGCCCAGGCCAGCTCAGCGACCCGCGCGATCAGCGTGGCCAGCGCCGCGCCGTTGGCCCCCATGGCGGGGCAGCCCAGCAGGCCGAAGATGAACACGGCGTTCAGCAGGGCGTTCAGCACCACCGCGCCGCTGCTGATCCACGCGCTGCGCCCGGCGTGCTCCGTCACCTTCATAATGGCCAGATAGCACTGGGATACGCCGGTGAGCAGGTACGACCAGCCCGCGATTTTCAGATACCCCGCGCCGATGGCGATCAGCGTTTCGTCGTGGGCGAACAGCTTCATCAGCAGCCGCGGGGCAAACTCGCACCCCGCGAAAAACACCAGCCCCAGCGCCCCGGCGATACGCAGGCTGAGGCAAAAGATCTTGTTGATGGCCTCCGCGTCACCCTTGCCCCAGTACTGGGCCCCCAGCACGGAGGCGGCGCTGGTGACGGAATACAGGAACATGTTCTGTACGAACTGCACCTGCGTGGCCAGCGACACGGCGGCCATGGCGTTCTGCTCCACCCGCCCCAGCATAATGGCGTCGCAGGCCGCCACCGCCGCCAGCATCAGGCTCTGAAACGCGATGGGCAGGGTGAGACGGATCAGCTTTTGGTAAAACGTTTTGTCGGAAAACAGTTTGTCTTTCATTGAGGATACGGAAAGAGGAAATCAATTAGCAATTAGCAATGTGCAATGTGCAATGTCGGAAGCGCTTCGCGCTTGATTTGAAATGGGATGCGTAGCCCATTCCTCATTGCTGACTGCAAATATCTGTCTGCTATTGGTTCATTGCTCATTGCTAATTGCTCATTGCTGATTGCTCAAATGTGTTCTCTGAAAAATGCCGCCATGGTATCCATGCACAGCCGCCCCGCATGGCTTTCGGGGAACATCACGGCGAACACGTGGCCCAGGTTTTTGCCCTCAAACTTCGGAAAGTCCAGCAGGCGGCTGGATATGCCCTTTTCCATCAGCAGCCGGTGCATGTTGCGGGTCTGCTCCAGCGCGAGGAAATCCCCGGAGCTGGTCACCAGCAGCGCGGGCGGGAAATCCGGCGCCTGATCGATGAGGTCGTCAAAATTGAGGCCGGTCTTCACGCAGCGCTTAAAAGGCGGCTCGCCCCACATCAGGCGGCCGTAAACGCCCATGTACCCCGGCACGTTCATGTAGGCCACGGGGGAGGTGAGCGTCACGCAGTTGAAGCGCAGGCCGAAATCCGCGCAGTCGAAGAACCTGCGCAGGGGCTCGGAGACGGAAAGCGCCGCCGCGTAGGCGGAAAGCTGGCCGCCGGCGGAATCGCCGGTCAGCATCAGGGCGTTTTTGTCGGCGGGGAAGTCGCCCAGATGCGCGCCGATCCATTGCAGCGCGGCGCACACGTCCTGCAGCTGCTCACGCACCGTCACCTGCGGGGCCAGCCGGTAGCTGACGTTGAACACCAGAAAGCCCCGGGCGGCGATATACTCGCAGTAGATCTTGTTCAGCTCCTTGTCGCCGTACATCCAGCCGCCGCCGTGGATATCGATCACCACGGGCAGTTTGCCGTTGTTGTCGGCGGGGTAGTAGGCGTCCAGCAGGTGCAGCCGGTCGCCGTCCGGCAGATACGCGAAGTCGTTTTCCTCGGTAATGCCCTCCGGCAGGTGCTGCGTTGCGTGGTTGGCGTCGTCCTTCTTCTCCGTCACGCCCCAGAATTTGTCAAAGATTTTGAATAGCGTCTGTTCCATGGTGTGGCCTCCTTTTTTATGGTAGCGCGGCACCTCAGTGCCGCTTTCGCGCAAAAGAATCTTTTGCCGCGGATCAAAAACGGTACAACCTTTGCTTTTTTATGCTTATCCTGTTTTTTGCGCTGCGTAAAAAACAGTTGTTGCGTCAGGAGCGGCACTGAGGTGCCGCGCTACGGGGTCAGCCCAGCGCGACCTCCCCCGCCTCATA